>CAXSEJ010000085.1:0-9553 GCA_964236395.1 uncultured Rhizobacter sp. | reverse complement strand
GCGGCGGCGGCGGCATCGTCGCGATTTCGGCGCCGGCGCCGGCGCCGGTCAGGGCGAAAGAAAGTGCTTGCGACGCCCATTGAGACGCTTGAGCCAGAAGGTGAGTCGGGTCAGGGCGGGCAATGGCACGTCGCGGACCTGCCGCCCCGCCGTGTACTTGGCCACCGCGCGGATCTCGGCGAGGCCGTGCCGGTGCAGCACGCGGGCCGCGTCCCGGCGCGGGTCGAGCTCGCGGTGGTTGCGGTAGAGCTCGCCCTTGCCGACGGGCCGCGTGTGGCACACCGGCGTGGCGTCGATGACGGCCACGCCGTCGAGCCCGGCCGCGTCGCACAGGCTCGGCCACAGCCAGTCGAGGCCCCAGCCGCTCGGGCTCTCGTCGAAGCTCGCGGCGCAGGCGGCCAGCGCCTGCCGGCTGAAGAGGGGCGCCATCACCTCGACGAAGCGGGTGTGGCGCAGGTGGCAGCCGGGCTGCTGAAGCAGCGTGTCCCAGGTGAAGTAGGAGTCGCGCGTGAGCGCCGGCTGGGCCAGGCTGAGCCGGTGCGCGTGGAAGAAGGCGAACAGGCGATCGAGGGTCTGGCCATCGGCCGAGAGGTCGTCGTCGGGGAACCAGACCGCCTCGTAGGCGTCGACCAGCGCGGCGTGCTCGCGCAGCAGCGCGGCGATGCCGGGCCACTTGGCGCCGGGGCGCGCTTCGTAGTGGTCGGCGTCGTCGCGATGGCGGCCGGGCGTCTTGCCGTAGTAGCTGATGAAAAGGTCGAAATCGCGCGAGCGGCCGGACAGCCATTCGCGGTGCAGCGACGTGTCGCCGGCGCGCAGCACGACGAGGTTGCGCGGCCGGTGGCGCCGGCCCGGGCCGGCGCCGGGCGGCGCTTCAGGCGGGGTCATGGCGCACCGGCGCATCGGCCACGGCGCGGTGGCTGCGCCTGGGTTCGACCGGCATCGGCGCCGGGGTCGCTCCGAGCGTCTGCGCCCGCCAGTTGAGGACGGTGTAGCGCGCCTGCAGCCACAGCCGGTGCAGCCGCATCGCGCCGTCGGCGCGAAAGCGCCGGTCCTCGATGGTCGAGCGCCAGCTGGCGGGCCCTCGCGCCACCGGGTAGGGCTGCACGCCGGCGATGCGCAGGCCGCACTCCCACCAGTGGCGCATGTCGACGTCGACCGGGCGCCCGAAGGGCAGCCGCGCCGCGAGCAGCTTCGCGGCGCCCTGCCGGCTCAGCACGTAGGCGCTGGTCAGGCTCGGCACGCGCCGGTACGACACGAGCTCGCGACCCGGCAGCAGCGGCGCGTGGTCGGCCACTTTCTCCTGCGCCCGGCCGATCAGCTTGACCACGTCCCAGTTCGCCGGCGCTGCGGCGAGCGCATCGAGAACGCGCGGCAGGTCGGCCTGCACCTCGACGTCGTCTTCGAAGACGGCGAGCGCGCTCTCGTTCGACTGCAGCAGGCCGCGCCAGGCGACGATGTGGCTCGCGTAGCAGCCGATCTCGCCGCTGCGCAGCGGCTTGTGGTACTGGCGCCGGTTGAGCTGCGCGCAATAGAGCCCGGCGACCTGGCCCAGCCGCAGGTCGGCGCCCGCCACCGCGTCCTGCCGTGTCGGCTCGAGCCCGAGCCGACGCAGTTGCCGCTCGACGGCGCGCCACCGCGCCGCATCGGAGGCGAGGTTGATGACCACGATCTTCATCAGGACGGGGAGACGAGGGCGCGCGAACGAGGGCGCGGGAACGGGATCAAGAGATGCAGCAGGCGACGAATCAAGCGCCGCCGACGCCGACGGTCACCTGGCCGGTGCCGTCGCACTCGCGGCACACGCTGCCGTCGACCTGGCCGCTGCCGCCGCAGCCCCGGCAGACGTTGGGGGCGGTGCCCGGCGTGCCGGCGGGCGCCTCGTCGCCCGGGCTCATGGGTTCGGTCTCGGCCATCGACTGGCCGGGCTGGTCGGCCGGGGTGTCTCGCGAGGAAGGGTGGGGCATGGTGTTCTCCTTCGTACCTCGACGGCAAACCGCGCACCCGGCGATGCGCGGCGGGCGACCTGCGATATCGTTGATCCACCATGCGCCTGGCTCACCCACCTGCTTCGGCTCGGTCCCGCTCCCGGCGGCGCGCGCTCGCCGGCCACGGGGCTGCCGGCCGCCGGCGCGCTTTTGTCGCTCGCCCCGCCCCCGCAGCGCAGGCGACGCCTGGCCAGGCGGGCGCCGCAGCCGCATCGCAGTCGATGCGGTGAAGGCCGCCGACCCAAACGGCCACACGCTGCAGCTCTCATGGTCGATGCCATCCGCTTCGAGCTCGGCCGAGATGCCGGGGCGCTGACCGCGTGACGGCCGACGTCGATCCGGCACTCGCGCGCGCCCTGGCGGCACTGCGTGAGAGCGAAGCGCGCTACAGCTCGGCCCTGACCGCCGGCCGCATGGGCGCCTGGGAGACCGACCTGGCGAACGCGACGCGGCAATGGACGCAGGAGGGGATGGCCCTGTTCGGCCTGTCGTTGCCCGGCGGCCGCGGCCGGGTCGGCGGCGCCGACGACGAATACGTGCGCGCGCTGCATCCCGACGACCGCCACCTCGCGTCGCACTTCCACGCCCTCGCCGACGTGCAGGACTCGTTCGCCGCCGAGTACCGCATCGTGCGGCCCGACGGCAGCATGCTCTGGCTGCGCGGCCGCGGGCTGGTGGTCGGGCGAGGTGCCGACGGCCGGGCCGCGCGGCTCGTCAGCATCATGGCCGACGCCACCGAGCGCCGCCATGCCGACGAGGTCCTGCGCATCGAACGAGAGCGCCTCGCCCTGGCGCTCGACGCCAGCCGGATGGGCGCCTTCGACCTCGACCTCGCGACCGGCGCCCTGTGGTGGTCGCCGCAGATGTACCGCATCTTCGGCGTCGACGCGGCGAGCTTCGAGCCGACGCCCGAGCGCGTGCTCGCGTGCATCCATCCGGACGACCGCGCGACCTTCGTGGCCCGGCGCGCCGAGTCGATCGCCGAGCGCAAGCCGTTCGCCGTCGACGGCCGCATCGTGCAGCCCGACGGCAGCGTGGCCTGGATCGGCCACCACGGCCACTCCGACTACGACGCCCAAGGCCGGCCCCGGCGCAGCTTCGGCGTGACCGTGGACATCACCGAGCGCAAGCACGTCGAGCAGCTGCTGCGTGAGAGCAACCGCGACAAGGACACCTTCATCGCGACGCTCGCCCACGAGCTGCGCAATCCGCTCGCGCCGATCCGCAATGCGGTGTCCGTGCTGCGCCGGCAGCGCCAGACCCTGGCAACGCAAGCCGACTGGTGCGGCGACATCATCGAGCGCCAAGTGGCGCAGATGTCGCACCTGCTCGACGACCTGCTCGACGTCTCGCGCCTGACCCGCGGCCAGGTGCAGCTGCGGCGGTGTCCGCTGCAGCTCGTCGCCGTGATCGAGCAGGCGATCGAGATCGCTCAGCCGTCGATCGACGCCGGCGCCCATTCGCTCGAGCTGGCGCTGGCCGAGGAGTCGATGCTCCTGCAGGGCGACGCGACGCGGCTGGCACAGGTGTTTTCGAACCTGCTCATCAACGCGGCCAAGTACACGCCGAGCGGCGGCCGGATCGCGCTGGATGTCGCTCGCGAAGGCGACGAGGCGGTGGTCGCCGTCACCGACAACGGCATCGGCATCGGCGCCGAGCGCATGACGCACATCTTCGCGATGTTCGGCCAGGTCGAATCGGCGCTCGACCGCTCGCAAGGCGGGCTCGGCATCGGCCTCTCGCTCGCCAAGGGCCTGGTCGAGCTGCACGGCGGCCGCATCAGCGCCCGCAGCGAGGGCCACGGCAAGGGCAGCCGGTTCGTCGTCCACCTGCCGCTGAGCGGCGAAGCGCCGCAATCCGATGGTCGCGACAGCGAGCCGATCCCGGCCGCGAGCGAAGGCGGCCCGTTGCGCGTGCTCGTCGTCGACGACCTCCACGACAGCGCCGACAGTCTGGCCCTGCTGCTGCGCACGCTCGGCCACACGGTGGGCGTCGCCTACGGCGGCGTGGCGGCGCTGCAGGCGGCGGAGCGCTTGCGCCCGCAGGTGGTGCTGCTCGATCTCGGCATGCCCGAGTTGAACGGCTACGACGTCTGCCGGCGCCTGCGCGGCGAATCGTGGGCCGGCTCGGTGACCATCATCGCCCAGACCGGCTGGGGCCAGGAAGACGACCGCCGGCGCACCCGCGAGGCCGGCTTCGACCACCACCTCGTCAAGCCGCTCGATCCGGCGGCGCTGATGGCGCTGTTCCCTCCAGCCTAGAGCGTGAGCCGCGCCTCGAGAACCCCGGCCGGGCCCGCAGGCCGCCGGCGCGCACCGATCGGCGCCATCGCCGCCCGGGCGGTCATGAGCTACCTCGGCGAGGCCCGCGACCGGCGCAAGGCGTCGAGGGCCGTCTATTGAACGGCGCCGCCGCGCTGGCGGTGCGCCTGTTCGGCCCCTGGACGCTGCGCATCGACGCGCAGACCTTGCGCGCCGACGCCACCGCCGGGGTGCTCGGTGCGCTGCTCGTGCTGCCGCAGGGCTTCGCCTTCGCCACCCTCGCCGGGCTGCCGCCCGAGTACGGCCTCTACACCGCGATCGTGCCGTGCGCGGTCGCCGCCCTGTTCGGCTCGAGCTGGCACGTGGTCTCGGGACCGACCAACGCCAACTCGCTGGCCTTGTTCGCCACGCTCGCGCCGCTCGCCGCCGTCGGCTCGCCCAGCTACATCGCGCTGGCACTGGCGGTGACCGTGCTGGTCGGGGCCATGCAGCTCGCGATCGGCAGCCTGCGCCTGGGCGGCATCGCCAACTTCATCTCGCCGGCGGCGCTGCGCGGGTTCATGGCCGGCGCGGCGGCGCTGATCGCGCTCTATGCGCTGCCCGACCTGCTCGGCTTGCCGCCACCTTCGGCGCACCGCCTCCTCGCCCTCGTCGAGCACCTGGCCGACCGCATCGGATCGGTGGCGCCCGCCGCCCTGCTCGTCGGCGCGACGACGATCGCCGTGTCGCTCGCGGCGCGGCGCTGGCGCCCGCGCTCGCCGTACCTGCTGATCGGCATCGTCACGGCGACGCTGCTCGCCTACGCCTTGAACCGCTGGTGGCTCGGCGAGGCCGCGCCGCGGGTCGCGGTGGTCGGCGCCATCCCTGCGATCTGGCCGCGCTTCCAGCTGCCCGCGGTCGAGCCGCGGGTGCTGCCCGACCTCGTCGGCATCGCCTTCGCGCTCAGCATCGTTGCGGCCGGGCAATCGATCTCCATCGCCAAGGCGGTGGCGGAGCGCTCCGGCCAGCACATCGACGTCAACCGCGAGTTTCGCGGCCAGGGCCTGTCCAACATCGTCGGCGGGTTCTTCTCCTCATACGTGTCGTGCGGGTCGTTGAACCGGTCGATTCCCAACCTAGACGCCGGCGCGCGCACGCCGCTCGCCGCCGTCTTCGCCGCCGTCTGGTTGCTCGCGCTGGTGGCGCTGAGCGCGCCGCTGCTGGCGCTGATGCCGATGCCGGCCATCGCGGGGCTGCTGCTGCTCGTCTCCTGGTCGCTGTTCGACCAGGCCGGCTGGCAGCGCCTCTGGCGCCTCAGCCGGCAGGACTTCACGGTCGCTGCCGCCACGTTCGCGGCCACGGTCTCGATCCGGCTCGAGATGGCCATCCTCCTCGGCACGCTGCTCTCGCTCGTCACCTACGTCTGGCGCACCTCCAAGCCGGCGATGCGGACGATGGGCTTCGACACGGTCGGCCCGGCGCGGCCCTTCGTCGTGCGGGCAGACGCATCGGCGCCCTTGCCCGAGTGCCCGCAGCTGAAGATGATCCGCATGGAAGGCGAGGTGTACTTCGGCGCCGTCTCGTACGTGAGCGACCGGCTGCGCGCCCTGCGCGCGCCGCCCGGCTCGGCCAAGCACCTGCTGGTGATGGCCAAGAGCATGAACTTCATCGATCTGGCAGCAGCCGACATGTGGCGTGCGGAGCTGGCGGCGCGTCGGGCCGGAGGCGGCGACCTGTGGTTTCACCGCCCACGTGCGCCGGTGCTCGCCCTCTGGCAGCGCGTCGGCTTCGTCGCCGAGATGGGCGTCGACCACGTGTTCCCGGCCAAGCGGGTGGCCATCGCCACCATCTTCGATCGCCTCGACCGCGGCATCTGCGCGCACTGCACGATCCGCCTCTACGAAGAGTGCCAGTCGCTGCCCTTGCCGCTCGATGGCAGCGCCAGCGAGGCGTCAGGAAGCGTTTCGCATCGAGCTCGTCGCGGCAGTGATGGGTGACGGCGAGCTACGCCGCCAATTCGATGCGGCGTGCCGCTTACCGGCCCCGACTTGCGGCGATTTTGTGGGCGTATTCCTTCTGTGCGACTCGCAGGCATTGCGCTCGGTCGTTGCGGCGTTGACGGCTGCAGTCACGTTTTTCGTGAGCAAGAACTGCTGCAGCTTCGCGGCGAGCAGCCTCACGGTTCTGCCGCATCTCGCCGGATCGGACCCCGTCGTGTCTCTCTTGAGCAGAAACCTGACCTGCCAGGCTGCCCACGACCAACAAACCAGCTATTGCCAAACTCTTGATTGAATTCATGAATTACTTTCAGTGTCGACTTGCCATTGGAAATTGGCACGACGGATGTGTCGGTAGGACGGCACGCACACCTATGGTGAGCAGCGCCCCCGTCGACACGGGGCGAGACTTCCCTGTGAACTGGGCATTGAAAGGGAGCTTGTTGTGGCGATGCGACCGAGCAGCGACTGGGAAAATCGCAGCTTCGAAGTTCACTCAAGGGACCTATGTCGTCAGGTGATGGCCATAGCGTGGCAGCGCTCGATTCGTCCGCTCCGGTGGAACTCGCCCTGGAGCAAAGCCAAGAAGTCGAAGCGAAGGTGCAAGAGTGCGCTGAGGACATCGGCGCGACCAATGCCGCCGTGCAAACGAAGATCGGCCAAGGGGAGGCCACGCTCTCTGCACCGGAGGCGCTTGCCGAAGGCAAGAAAGTGGAGGGCAAGGTGGAGGAGGTCGCCGACGATCTGCACAAGGTCACCGAAACGCTCGCCAAGGGCATCGAAGAGCTGGAGCAACTCGAAGCCGATCTCTGCGAATCGAGGGCTGCCCTTGCGGCATCCGATGCAGCCTTGGCGAAATCCGCGGAGGCCGAAAGGGAATCGCTTCATCGGGCCCTGCACGACTCGACAACCGGTCTGCCGAACCGCGACCTTTTCGACACCCGACTCGACCAGGCAATCTCAGTGGCAAAACGCCACGGCTGGACCCTGGCCGTGATGTTTTTCGACCTGGACCGCTTCAAGAGAATCAACGACACCCACGGCCATGCGGCGGGCGACGCGGTGTTGCAGGAGGTTGCCAATCGCCTGTCAGGCAATGCCCGAGAAGAAGACACCGTGTGCCGCAATGGCGGCGATGAGTTCTTGTACCTGCTTGTCGATCCTCAAGGGCGGCACAACATCGAGCGAATCGCCAAGAGCGTACTGCAGCGGGTTGGACAGCCGATCGCCTGGGAGGACGCGCTTCTGAAGGTCGAGACAAGCATCGGTATCGCTGTCTATCCTGCAGACGGCGACACTGGCGAAGAGTTGGTCCGCAGCGCCGACGCCGCGATGTACGTCGCCAAGAAACGCCGGTCTGGCTATGCGTTTGCCGAACCGGTAGACGCTTCCGAGGCAGCTTGAAGGTTTCCTGCAAGCGCGCTCACTGCAAATCCTTGGCTGCGGTTCAGCGGGACGGCAGGCCGTCTTCAGGGACGAGGCCGGTCCCGAAGCGGGTGCTGTAGCCGGACGCGCCCGCTTGAGCGTGATGGAATATCGCGGGCATGGTTTCGCTGGTCTGCTCGTCCAGCGGCTGCGCCTGGGTGATGGCCACGGCGGTCGACGCAATTTCGTCGTCCAGCCGGCGGATGTGGCGGGTGTCCCAGAACAGCGCAGCGTAGGCGTTCGCGAGCTCAGCTCGCAACCTCGTGTACTTTCCGACCAACTCGTCGAGCGTCATGACCATCCTTGTTGCAGTGCAGCATACGATCATGCGCTGCATCGGATGTGACGGGTTCGTAAAGATCCGGCGGCGGCGGTAGTAAGCCCGCTTTCGACGCTGGCTTCGACAACGTTGAAAAATCCCATCCCCGCACTCATGTAGGCGATAGTCGCGCCCTCCGACCAAGGACCCAAGATGAACAAGCTGATCGCCGCCCTCGCCTTCACGGTCATGAGCATGACCGCGTGGGCTTTGCCCACGACCCAGGACGTCGAAGCCGCGGTCCGCCAGGGCAACTACGGCCAGGCGGAGTCGATGATGAGCGAAGTCGTGGCCGCCAAGCCCGACAGCGCCAAGGCGCGCTACATCTACGCCGAGATGCTGGCGCACAACCGCAACTTCGCCAAAGCGTCTCAGGAGGCTGCGCGAGCGCGTCAGCTCGATCCGGCGATCAAGTTCACCACGCCCGACAAGTTCAGTGCCTTCGAGCAGCTCCTGCAGCGCGAGCAGACGGCGCCGACCCAGACCCGCGCCGCACCGACGGCAGCGGCGCCGAGCCCGGCCCGTGCGGCGCCGTCCGGCTTCGGCATTCCGGGCTGGGTGTGGATGGCTGGGCTGGGCGTGATCGGCTTTGCGCTGTGGCGCGGCTTCAACCGCAGCCGTACGGCAACGTCGGGAGTGGGCTCTGCGGGCCTGGCCGGCACGGCTCCGGTCGTGGCCAGTCCGCTGACAGGCGCTCCTGGCGTCGCCGCCAACATGACTCCCGGCGCCGCTCAGGGAATGGCTGCCAATGTTCCCGGCATGCCGGGTGCGGCGCGCGGCAGCGGCATGCTGGGCACCGGTCTGGCAGTGGCTGGCGGCGTCGCCGGCGGCATGCTGCTGGGCGAGATGCTGCACAACCGTCCGGGAGCCGGGGCAACGCCGCTGGACCGGGTCGGGCCAGGCGCCGATCCCTTGGCTGCAAACGACGCCGCCAGCGAGCTGGCGAATCGACCGGTGGACTTCGGCAACGACGGCGACTGGGATGCAGGCGGCGCGGCGGATGCGGGTGGAGACGGCGGTGGCGGCTGGGACTGAGGAGTCACTGCGGCTTCCTCGAGACGCGGCACCGGCTGGGTGTCGTTCCTGACGGGAAACCGCAGGTGGGGCCGGCAGACCTGCTTCGGCTTCCACGCCAGACCGTGAGCGCTCCGGCGCGACTTCAGGCCATTGCCGGTCGCCGCGACCGGCTCGCCGCCTGCCCGATCAGCGCCGCCGAGATCGCCGAGACGATGCCGGCGAAAGCGACGTACATGCAGATGTGCCAGGGCTCGCCGCCTCCCGACTTCAGCAGTGCCGTGGCGACGATCGGCGTGATGCCCGAGGCGAAGATGCCGGAGAACTGGTACACGAAGGAAATTCCGGTGTAGCGAACCTTGGCGTCGAAGAGGTCGCAGAAGAGAGCCGCCTCGGGGCCGTAGATCGCCGGATAGATGAAGCCGAACGGCAGCACGAT
This sequence comes from uncultured Rhizobacter sp., assembly GCA_964236395.1. Lineage (GTDB taxonomy): Bacteria > Pseudomonadota > Gammaproteobacteria > Burkholderiales > Burkholderiaceae_C > Schlegelella_A. The sequence goes on along the minus strand of CAXSEJ010000085.1, from coordinate 134 downwards.
CGCCAGCCAGACGAGCATCACGTCGCCGCCGCTGTGGGTCATGAGCCAGAAGGCCGGGAACGCGGCGATGGCCAGCGCAATCGAGCCCCACATGAACACCTTCGGTCGGCCGTAGCGATCGGACAGCCTGCCGT
>CAXSEJ010000084.1:0-9608 GCA_964236395.1 uncultured Rhizobacter sp. | reverse complement strand
GATGCGGACCATCCCGCAGGTGCTGCCGACGATCGACAGCATGAACCTGCCGCACGTCCTGAAGGACATCGCGGTCGCCAAGCGCGGCCTGGTGATCTTCGTGGGCGCCACCGGCTCGGGCAAGAGCACCTCGCTGGCGGCGCTCGTCGACTACCGCAACGAGAACTCCTTCGGCCACATCATCACCATCGAAGACCCGGTCGAGTTCGTGCACCCGCACAAGAACTGCATCGTGACCCAGCGCGAGGTCGGCCTCGATACCGACGGCTGGGGCATCGCCCTGAAGAACACGCTGCGCCAGGCGCCCGACGTCATCCTGATGGGCGAAATCCGCGACCGCGAGACGATGGAGCACGCCGTCGCCTTCGCCGAGACCGGCCACCTCTGCCTGGCCACGCTGCACGCCAACAGCGCCAACCAGGCCCTCGACCGGATCATCAACTTCTTCCCCGAAGAGCGGCGCGCCCAGCTGTTGATGGACCTGTCGCTGAACCTGAAGTCGCTCGTGTCGCAGCGCCTGCTGCCGCGCCAGGAAGGCAAGGGCCGGGTCGCCGCGGTCGAGATCATGCTCAACACGCCGCTCATCTCCGACCTGATCTTCAAGGGCGAGGTCGCCGAGATCAAGGAGATCATGAAGCGCTCGCGCGAGCTCGGCATGCAGACCTTCGACCAGGCGCTGTTCGACCTGTACGAAAGCCAGACGGTGACCTTCGAGGACGCCCTGCGCAACGCCGACTCGGTCAACGACCTGCGCCTGCAGATCAAGCTGCACAGCCAGCGTTCGCGCTCGAGCGACCTGACCGCCGGCACCGAGCACCTGCACATCGTCTGACCGGACGCTTCGCTGAGCTATAAACGGCCTCTTCGAGGCCGTTTCGTTTTTATGACCACCAAGACCTACGACTCGGTGCCGCCCCGCAAGGTGGCCTTCCTCGGCCTGGGCGTCATGGGCTACCCCATGGCCGGCCACCTCGCCTCGGCCGGCCACCGGGTGACGGTCTACAACCGCAGCGCCGCCAAGTCGGTGCAGTGGGTGGGCGAGCACGGCGGCACGAGCGCGGCCACGCCGGCCGCGGCGGCCCGCGACGCGGAGCTGGTCTTCGCCTGCGTCGGCAACGACGACGACCTGCGCTCGATCACCACCGGCACCGACGGCGCCCTGGCCGCGATGCGGGCCGGCACGACCTTCGTCGACCACACCACGGCATCGGCCGAAGTCGCCCGCGAGCTCGCCGCCGTGGCCCAGGCGCGCGGTGTCCGCTTCGTCGACGCGCCGGTGTCGGGCGGCAACCTGGGCGCCCTCAACGGCGCACTCACCGTGATGTGCGGCGGCGATGCGGCCGCCTTCGCCGAAGCCAGGCCGATCGCCATGGCCTTCGCCAAGGCGATGACGCTGCTCGGGCCCAGTGGTTCGGGCCAGCTCGCCAAGATGGTCAACCAGATCGCCATCGCCGGGCTGGTGCAGGGCCTGTCGGAAGCCATCTCGTTCGGCCAGAAGGCCGGCCTCGACATGAAGGCGGTGCTCGAGGTCATCGGCAAGGGCGCGGCGCAGAGCTGGCAGATGGACAACCGCGGCCCGACCATGATCGACGGCAAGTTCGACTTCGGTTTCGCCGTCGACTGGATGAGGAAGGACCTCGGCATCGCGCTCGAAGAAGCCCGTCGCAACGGCGCCCGTCTGCCGGTCACGGCCCTCGTCGATCAGTTCTATGCCGACGTGCAGGCGCTCGGCGGCCAGCGCGACGACACCTCGAGCCTGATCCGCAGGCTGCGCTGAGCTGGCTCAGGGCGAGCTGGCGGGCCGCGCGACGCTCCGCGGCGCGGTGGTCGCGAGCTCCGACTCGCTCAGGATCTCGAACACCCGCACCACCTTGGCCACGCCGCTCACACCGCGTGCGACCTCGGCGGCGCGCCCCGCCTCACGCTCGGTGACGCGGCCCATCAGGTAGACGGTCGAGCGGTGCGTGACCACCTTGATCGAGCTGGCGAACACGTCCTTCGCATCGAACAGGCTGGCCTTCACCTTGGTGGTGAGAAAGACGTCCTTGCTGCGCTCGCTGAAGGTGTTGAGGGGGCCGACTCGCAGCTCGTTGACGACCGACTGCACGTTCGGCACCCGCGCCACGACCTGCTCCGCGGTGGTCTTGTCTGCCTCGGTCGGCACCTCGCCGGTGAGCAGCACCATGCGGTTGTAGCTGGTCGTGCTGACGCTGGCGCGGTCGCCGAAGGCCTCGCCCATGCGGCCTTTCGACTTGAGCTCGATCACTTCGTCTTCGAGCTGCGCGCCCGACGTCCGACGGTCGGTCGCGAGCATGGCGCCGCCGACGACGACACCGCCGACGAGCAGCGGTGCGCAAGCGCCGAGCAGGGCCGCCGCGGCCACCGCCGCGGCGCCGAGCCGAAGCAGCCGTGCCCCTCCCACCCATACGCCGGTCATGTGTTTTCCTGTTCGCCGAGCAGTTGCAGGTCGACCGCGTCGCACAGGCAATGCAGCACCAGCAGGTGCACTTCCTGGATGCGCGCCGTGCGCTCGTGCGGCACGCAGATGTGGACGTCGGTCTCGCCGAGCTTGTCGCGCATCCGGCCGCCGGTGTTGCCGGTGAGGGCGACCACCGTCATCTCCTTCTTGCGGGCGGCCTCGACCGCGGCCAGCACGTTCGCCGAGCTGCCGCTGGTCGACATCGCCAGCAGCACGTCGCCCGGTGCGCCGATCGCTTCGACCTGCTTGGCGAACACGACTTCGTAGCCGTAGTCGTTGCCCACCGCAGTGAGGATCGAGGTGTCGACGGTCAGGGCGATGGCTGCGAGACCGGGCCGTTCGCGCTCGAAGCGACCGACGAACTCGGCCGCGAAATGCTGGGCGTCTGCGGCGGATCCGCCGTTGCCGCAAGCGAGCACCTTGCCGCCGCCGGTGATGCAGCCGACGATGGCGCTGGCCGCGTCGGCGATCGGCTTGCTGAGCACTTCGGCGGCCGCGTACTTGAGGTCGGCGCTGTCGAAAAATTGCTGCTGAATGCGTTGCTCGAGCATGGTTGTCGATGATATGGCACGGGTTCGGCCGCCCGGTTCGTTCCAACCCGACAGCGGTCAGCCGGCGTCGAACGCCGCCTTCAGCCACTCGATGCGATCGCCGTCGACGGCAACGACGTCGAACCGACACGGCGGCGGCGACGGGAAGCGGCGCACGAAGTGCATCGCGGCGAGCACCAGGCTGCGTCGCTTGGCCGCGCCGATGCTCGCTGCGGCGCCGCCGAAGCGCGCGTCCTTGCGGGCCCTGACCTCGACGAAGACCAGCGTTCCGTCGCGGTCGCGCATGATCAGATCGACCTCGCCGCCGCGTGCGTGCGGCCCGCGCGCAAGCCGATAATTGCGCTGCACGAGCGCCAGGCCGTGCGCGCTCAGGTGGTCGAGCGCGTGCTGCTCGACGGCATCGCCGAGCGCCTTCGTCGTCGTCGCGGGCCGGGCCGTGGCCATGGATGCGTTGCTGGAGGTGGAATACGTGGACGGTGGCTCGACGACTGGCTCGAAGCTGTTGCAGGCCGCCGCGGCCGCTGCCGGTGCGCAGCAGTATCCCGCCTCGGCGCTCTACATGGTCGCCACGCCGATCGGCAACCTCGCCGACATCACCTTGCGCGCGCTGCACGTGCTTGCCCTCGTCGACGCCGTGGCCTGCGAAGACACCCGGCACAGCGCGGCGCTGCTGCGCCACGTCGGCATCGCCCTCAAGCCGCTGCTCGCGGTCCACGAGCACAACGAGCGCGACGCGGCCGGCGCGGTGCTCGAGCGGCTGGCGCGCGGCGAACGCGTGGCCTATGTGAGCGATGCCGGCACGCCGGCCGTGAGCGACCCGGGCGCGGCGCTCGCCGCCGCGGCGCGCCAGGCAGGCTACCGGGTCCTGCCGGTGCCGGGCGCGAGCAGCGCGCTGGCCGCGCTCAGTGTCGCCGGCGACACGGTCGGCGCGGCCGGTGGCGGCTTCGCCTTCGTCGGCTTCCTGCCGGCCAAGGGCAGCGAGCGCGATCGGCGCCTGACCGGCGCCGCGCGCGCGGCGCCGACGCAGTTGCTGTTCGAGGCGCCGCACCGGATCGAATCGCTGGCCGCGGGCCTGGCGGCCGCGTGTCCCGACCGCGTTGCGACGCTCTGCCGCGAGCTCACCAAGCAGTTCGAGTCCGTCGCCACGATGCCGGCGTGCGAGCTGCCGGCGTGGCTGGCCGCCGACTCCCACCGTACCCGCGGCGAGTTCGTCGTCGTGCTGCACGCGCTCGCCGTGGCCGAGGCCGAAGAGGCGGCGGGCGAGAGCGCTCACGATGCACTGCTGACGCCGCTGCTCGCGGAGCTGCCGCTCAAGCAGGCAGTGGCGCTCGCCGCCGAGATCAGCGGCGCGCCGCGAAACCGGCTCTACGCCCGGGCGCTGTCACTCAAGGCGTGTCTGCCTACGTGATCCCCCCTGTTCATGGGGGTGGCAGGCAAGGCCAGCCTTGGTACAAAGTCTTTTCAACTCACGGGGCACTCGAATGCATTTCGCAAAGTCTCTTCTAGCTTCCGCAGCCCTTGCGGCGTCTTTCGGCGCCCAGGCTGTCGTTACGGGCTCGCTCAGTGCAGGCCCGACCGGTCCCCTCCTTCCGCTTACCACGGAGACTTTCGGCCAGCCGTGCGTAACGCCGGCGGCAGGCAACAACTGCGCACTCGGCCCCCTGGCCGCGCCTGTGGCCACCATCTCCGGCGGTACGATCTACGCGACCGACATGCAGTTCGCGGACGATGTCCTGCCAGGGGTTCCCTTCCTGGCAGCCGGCCCGAGCAGCACGTCGCCGGCGGTCATGACGTTCCTCAACGGTACGTCGTACCTTGGCTTGCTGTGGGGTTCCCCCGACACCTACAACGTGTTGACACTCCGCGACAACCTCAACGTCGACTATGTCTTCACGACGGCGTCGTTGGGGTTCCCGGTGCAAAACGGCGACCAGAGCTTCAACCAGTACGTGCAGTTCTTCGCGTCGGGCAGCACGCGGATCACCACGGCGACGTTTGCGAGCGGAATCGACGCATTCGAGACCACCCAGTTCTCCATCACGCCGGTCCCTGAGCCTGAGACCTATGCCCTCATGCTCGCCGGCCTGGCCGCGCTGGGCTTCATCAGCCGCCGTCGCAAGGACGCCTGATCTCTTTATCGACACATCGTGTCGGCAAAGCGGCCCCGGGAAACCGGGGCCGCTTTTCTTTGTCTCACCGGCGCTGCCAGTGAAGCCGGCCTGTCCAAAGGCTCAACGCGTCGTCATCGACGGGCGATGCGTCGTGGCCGTGACAACCTCCATCCGCCGGCGTGCCGACATGCCGCCAAACGCCGCAGCCAGCGCACCGAGCACCAGAGCGGCAACCGCGCCGAGAGCAGCCTTCGAAGACGCGCTGGCCGCGTCATCGGCAACCTGGCGGGCCTTCGCTTCAGCCTCGGTCTTCTTTTGCTGGAGCTGGGCGCGGGCGTCCTGGTACTGCTTGATCCAGGCATCGGTGCGCTGCTCAGCCTCCTGGCGGCTCGTGCCGGTTCGGGCCATCACGACATTGACCACCGATTCGCGGTCGGCCTGATCGACGGTGTCCTTGCCGGCGCTGACGATCCGCTGCAAGGCACTCTGCAAGTCGTCGACAGGCGCAGTGCCTGAAGAGCCGGCGCTGGCGGCAGCAGTCGTCATCTGGCCAGCTGCGGCCGAGGCCTGGCTGGCGATCGCAGCGGGCTGCAGAGCCGGGTTGCCGGTCTGGGCCAGGAGCTTTTGAACCTGGCCCTTCAGACTGTCGAGGGTGATCCCGTTTGCTGCCAGCTGGTCCTTGGCCATGTCGGCGGCCGGCCCGGCAGCGGCGCCTGCGCCCGCAGCCGCCACGCCGGCGGTCTTGCCGACGACGGCAGCACCACCACGGACGACGGAGCCGACCAGCGAGGCCAGCAGGTAGACGGTGACGATCGTGGCAACGCCCCAGGTCAGCAGGCCGTGCAGGACCGCGTCGGTCTTGTCCGGCGATCCCGACAGGTGACCGGCGACCCAACCCCCGGCGAACAGCGCGATCACGCTGCTGATGACCCACCAGATGCCTGCGCCCATGCCGAAGGTCGACGCGTCCGGCGTGTTGTAGCGCAGCGGGTCGACCGTGCTCAAGCCAATGCCGGCACCGAGCAGGCTGAGGACCAGCTGGACGACGACGGCCATGACCATGCCGGCGAAGACCGCGCCCCAGGAAACTTTGCGGAAATGAGAAGAGACCGCGGTGGTAGTGACCGTTCGGCCGTCGAGCGATTCGTTGGCAATCATTCAGTTGTTCTCCGTACAAGAAAAAGCGCCGCTCCCACGAGCGGCGCTTCGAGGTGGTGTGACTTAGATCTTGGAGCGGGGCTTGCCGGTGGTCGGATCGACCTGCTCGGCCACACCCTTGCCCGCCAGACCGCCGGCGACAGCGCCGACCGCCGCACCCACGACTGTTCCGACCGGGCCGGCAACGCTGCCGACGGCAGCACCGGCGGCCACGGCACCGGCAGTCGCACCAAGCGCCGTCCCGACCGGATGGGCGCCGGGCTCACCCGTGATCGGATCGCGATTTGCAGAGCCGGTCGTATCCGAGTAGCCGGTACGCGTGCCGCTGGTCATCTTGCCGCCATCGATCTGTTCGACGTCGACCTTCGTCTTGCGGACGGTGTCGCGAATGGTCTCTTCGCGCTCGGTCGCGGTCTTGCCGACCTCGACCTCACCGGTGACACGAGCCGTCTTGCTGACCACGGCCTCTTCGGACATCTCGCGGACTTCGATGCTGCCATCCTTGAAGGCGTTCAGATCGGCCTCGGTAGCAGGTCGATCCACGGCGGTACGCTTGATGTCGGCACGCTCTTCACGCAGGCGAACGGTCTCCGTCACCGGCACTTCCGTCATGCGCGAGAAGATGCGCACGCCGCCCTTGGCCACGACGCGCTTGCCGACCTTGAGTTCTTCTTCGACTTCCTGGAGCTTGCGGGTAGCGCCGGCTTCGAGAGTGGTGCCCTTGGCACCGGCCATGGCGCCCACGGCCCCACCGGTCCAGCCTTCCTTGCGCCAGGACTCGGCTTTCTCGTCGATGTCCACAGCGCCGCAGTCGTTCAGGATGTCTTCGGCGCGCTCAGCCTCTTCGTCGGTCGCAGCCGTCACCGTGACCCCGTAGGAGCCACGCTTGAACGCCTCCTCGTAGGTGTCGGTGTAAGCGGTGCGGGAGGTGTCGTTGCGGTCGTCGCTGCTGCCGAAGATGTCGCTGAAGAAGCGCGAAATGGCGCCTTCCTGGTGCGGCTCCTCGGTGACGATCGTTCCAGCGGGCCTCGACGACGACGAGGCGCTGCCACCGGTCATCGACACGGCGTTGGCCGAAAAACCGGCACTCATCAACTTGGCACGGGCTTGCGCCGCAGCCGATTGCGTATCGAACATTCCAACCAGAACTGAGCTCATTGCTACTCCTACAAGTGCCCCGGGGGGGCGTGAATTGCCTTGCCTTGCGGGGGTCGGCGGTTAAGAAGACCGTGCCTTCGAGGAATCCTCGGCGACCAGTCGTTCGACAACGATTTCTTCCCTGCGCAACGGAACCGTCTGCGATTCGCGATGCGTCTCCTTGATACGGGTGATGCGCACTTCCTCCACCAGAACCAGCCGCTTCACCGTGATCAGGACCTCCTCGACCACCGGCACGATGAGCGTGTCGCCCTCCTGCCTTGGCTGTGGAATCGCATCGTCGGCAATGGCTGTGTTGATGGGACGGCGCTCGATCTCGACGCGGTGCTTTTCCAGCAACTCGTCGACCTGCTGGTCGCGCGTCTCGACGTTCTTGGTGATCCGGTAGCCGCCCTTGTCGACCTCGATCTTGTCGACTCGCAGCGACTCCTCGATCGTCGGCAACGTCCTTCGGACCAGCTCGGTCTCGACAACGCCAGGCCCAGCCCCGACCAGCTCGTCACTCATTGGAGGTTCCAGCGCTCGAGTTGCCAAACCAAGTTCGCACCACGGCACGCACCCTTCTTGGCCGGGGCGAATGAATAACTTCCGTCCTTGCACAGGCCAGTTGCTCCGCTCGGCGCGCCGGCGGGAGCACCGGCGTATGCGGACGCAGCAATCGCAACGCCGAAAAGGCAGGAAATCCGGTGGAATGTCATTGGAAAGGATGATGGCCACCGGCTGGAGTAAAGAGCAGTCCTGTGACCGCTCGAAGCATGTAGGACCCCGTGCCGAATTCGCATCAGGACAGAAGCAGGGTGTTTACAACCGCAGAGCCGCGAACGGGTGGAAGAGACTTTCGCCGGATGCGGCGCTCCTACAATTCGGCCTCGTCCGAGGACCCGCTCATGATCTCCCGCGAACCCACGATCGAACGCCTCGCCATCGCCCGCTCGCTGCTGCTCGAGCCGTTCGGGCTCGACGAGGCGAAGCTCGCCAGCGCGCTGGCGACGATCGCCACGCACCGCATCGACGACGCCGATCTCTACTTCCAGTACACGCGCAGCGAAGGCTGGAGCCTCGAGGAAGGCATCGTCAAGAGCGGCAGCTTCGGCATCGACCAGGGCGTCGGCGTGCGGGCGGTGGCCGGCGAGAAGACCGCCTTCGCCTATTCCGACGACATCTCCGAGGCCGCCCTGCTCGACGCCGCCCGCACCGTGCGCACGATCGCCGCCTCGGGGCAGAGCCGCCGCGTCAAGGTGGGCACGAAGTCGTCGCTCGCCGGCAGCCGCGTGCTCTACGCGCCGATGGACCCGATCGCCACGCTCGACAGCACGCAGAAGGTGGCGCTGCTCGAGAAGGTGGAAAAGCTGGCCCGCGCCAAGGACCCGCGCATCGTGCAGGTGATGGCCGGCCTGGCCGGCGAATACGACGTGGTGCTGGTGGCGCGCGCCGACGGCACGATCGCCGCCGACGTCCGGCCGCTGGTGCGCCTGTCGGTCAGCGTGATCGCCGAGCAGACGGTCGACGGCGTGGTGCGCCGCGAGTCGGGCAACGGCGGCGGCGGTGGCCGCTTCGGCCTCGGCTACTTCGACGACGCCGTGATCGGCAGCTACGTCGACGCGGCCGTCAACGCCGCCCTCACCAACCTCGAATCGCGGCCCGCCAAGGCCGGCATGATGAGCGTCGTGCTCGGTCCCGGCTGGCCCGGCGTGCTGCTGCACGAAGCCATCGGCCACGGCCTCGAGGGCGACTTCAACCGCAAGGGTGCCAGCGCCTTCACCGGCCGCATCGGCCAGCGCGTCGCGGCCAAGGGCGTGACCGTGCTCGACGACGGCACCCTGCCCGATCGGCGCGGCTCGCTCAACGTCGACGACGAAGGCAACGCGACGCAGAAGAACGTGCTCATCGAGGACGGCATCCTCAAGGGCTACATCCAGGACGCGATGAACGCGCGCCTGATGGGCGTGCCCGCCACCGGCAACGGCCGGCGCGAGAGCTATGCCGCGGTGCCGATGCCGCGCATGACGAACACCTACATGCTGGGCGGCGACAAGACCGCCGAAGAGATCGTCTCCGGACTGAAGCGGGGCTTGTACGCCACCAACTTCGGCGGTGGCCAGGTCGACATCACGAGCGGCAAGTTCGTGTTCTCGGCGAGCGAGGCGTTCT
>CAXSEJ010000083.1:5522-9685 GCA_964236395.1 uncultured Rhizobacter sp. | reverse complement strand
GTGGCCGCTGTGGCCGATGCCGCCGATGCGGCCGATGCCGCCGATGCCGCCGATGCGGCCGGTGCCGGTGCCGGTGCCGCCGCCGCCTGCGCTCCGGCACGCTGCCCCGCCTCGTCGATGCTCGCCAGCACCTGCTCGCGCAGTTCGCTGTCGGCCGGCAAGCGATCCGCGATGCGTTGCCAGAGGCGCACGGCGCCGGCGTAGTCGCCGCGGTCGTAGGCCGCCGTGCCGGCCAGGGCCAGCGCCTTGGGCTGGTCCGGGTCCGCAGCCAGCGCGCGGGCGATGAGCGCGGCCGCCTCCGCGCTGCCGACGCTGCCCTGGGTGGCGGCGAGGGCGTCGGCGTAGTCGGCGAGCAGGCCGGCGTTCCCGGGCTCGAGCGCCACCGCGCGGGCGTAGGCGGGCAGCGCGTCGGCGAAACGGCCGAGCACCGTGTAGGAACGAGCCAGCATGGTCCAGCCTTCGCCGTCGTCGGGACGCCCCTTCATGCGTGCGGCGAGGCTGTCGACCATCGCCGCGATCTGCTGCAGGCTGGCGCGGCGGGAATCCGCTGCGCCGTCCCCCGATGCCGATGCCGGCTCCGCCGCGGCAGCGATCGACGGACCCGAAGAGGGGCCAGCGAGGGCGGGCGAGCCGAACCTCGCGTAGCCGGCGACGGCGAGGGCGACGACGAACACGCCGAGCCCGGCGACGAGCCGCAGCGACGGGCGCGCGGCCGTCGCCTCGGCCTGATCGGAAGCCGCGACGGGATCGGCCTTCACCGGTCTGGCACCGCCGACGGCGCAGGCCATGACGCGTCGCTGTCGACGTCGAAGTCGCTCGCCGCCCGTCGCGAGCGGCGGCGCAGCACGACCACGAGCACGGCGGCGCCGCCGAGCAGCATCAGCGCCGGGCCGAACCAGAGCAGGGCGGTCGCCGGCCTGAGGGGCGGCCGGTAGAGGATGAAGTCGCCGTAGCGCGCGGTCATGTAGTCGATCACCTCGCCATCGCCCTTGCCCTGCGTCAGCAGGGCGCGTGTCTCGCGGCGCAGGTCGATGGCCAAAGCGGCGTTCGAATCGGCGATGGTCTGGTTCTGGCACACCAGGCAGCGCAGCTCGGCGGTGATGCGGACCATGCGCGCCTCGATCGCCGGATCGGCCGCGGGCGCCTCGGCCTGCGCGGGCTGGGCCCCGGCGGGCAACGCGGCGAGGGCGAGCCAGGCGACGAGCAGGAACTCGCGCAGGCGCGCCCTAGACATCGAGCTTCTTGAGCAGCGGTTCGATCTTGTTGGCGAGCACGTCCGCAGTCAACGGGCCGATGTGCTTGAGCCGGATCACGCCGCTCGCGTCGATGACGAAGGTCTCGGGCACGCCGTAGACGCCGAAGTCGATGCCGACGCGGCCTTCGCTGTCGCTCAGCGAGGCTGCGTACGGATTGCCGAAGCGGGCCAGCCAGGCCTGCGCGTCGGCCCGTTCGTCCTTGTAGTCGAGGCCGTAGACGGGCACCAGGCGCTTCTTCGCGAACTCCACGAGGAGCGGATGCTCTTCGCGGCAGGCAACGCACCACGAGGCCCAGACGTTGAGCACCCAGACCTTGCCGCGCAGGTCGTCGAGGCCGATGGTCTTGCCGGGCTCGTCGAGGCGAGGCAGGGCGAAGCGCGGTGCCGGCTTGTCGATCAGCGGCGACGGTATCTCGCGCGGGTCGCGCTTCAGGCCGACGGCAAGGATCGCCGCGAGGGCGAAGAACGCGAACAGCGGAACCAGGAACCACAGGCGCTTCATGCCCGCGCCGCCGCGGTGGCTGTCGCGGCGCCGGGCTGCCTCACGCGCGAGCGGTAGCGCCGGTCGGTGGCAGCAATGAAGCCGCCGAGCGCCATGAGCAGGCAGCCGCCCCAGATCCAGTCGACGAAGGGCTTGACGTAGACGCGCACGATCCAGGCGCCGCCTCCGGCCGGCTCGCCGAGGGAGACGTAGAGGTCGCGGGTGAAGCCGACGTCGATGGCCGCTTCGGTCAGCGTGGCCCGCGTCGCCGGGTACATGCGCTTTTCCGGCCGCAAGGTGGCGATCGCGCGGCCGTCCTGCGTGACCTCGATCTGGCTCTGCACCGCACGGTAGTTCGGCCCCGCGACCTCGCCCGCGCCGCGAAACGTGAAGCGCATGCCGTCGACTTCGGTCGACTCGCCGATGCCGAGGCGCACGTCGCGCTCGACCTCGCCGGTGCGCACCATCGTCACGCCGAAGATGAAGACGGCGATGCCGAAGTGCGCGAGCCACATGCCGGCCATGGCGCGAGGAATCTGGCGAACGCGGTGCAGGACGCCGGCACCGGCGCCGAAGCCGACGCTGAAGCCGGCGTGCGGACGCAGCTTGTCGAGCACGTCGGTGGCGAGCGAGGCGACGATCCAGAAGGCCATCGCCAGGCCGACCGCGGCGACGATGCCGATGCCGCCGCGCAGCCAGGCCGCGAGCACCGTGGCGGCGACGGTGGCGCCGAGCGCCCACCTGAGGCGGGCCGCGAGGTCGGGCAGCTCGGCCTGCTTCCAGCGCGCCAGCGGGCCCACGCCCATGAGGAACACCAGCGGCGTGAGCAGCGGCACGAACACCGTCTCGAAGTAGGGCGGGCCGACCGAGATCTTGCCGAGGTTCATGGCGTCGAGCGCCAGCGGGTAGAGCGTGCCGAGCAGCACCGCGCCGCAGGCGACGACGAGGAGCACGTTGTTGGCGAGCAGCAGCGTCTCGCGCGAGAGCAGGGCGAAGCGGGCGCCGAGGCCGACCGTCGGCGCGCGCCAGGCGTAGAGCGCGAGCGAGGAGCCGATGACGACGACGAGGAAGGCGAGGATGAAGAGGCCGCGGCGCGGGTCGGTGGCGAAGGCATGCACCGACGAAAGCACGCCGGAGCGGACGAGGAAGGTGCCGAGCAGCGAGAGCGAGAAGGCGAGGATGGCGAGCAGCACGGTCCACGACTTGAAGCTGTTGCGCTTCTCGGTGACGGCGAGCGAGTGGATCAGCGCCGTGGCCACCAGCCAGGGCATGAAGGAGGCGTTCTCGACCGGGTCCCAGAACCACCAGCCGCCCCAGCCGAGCTCGTAGTAGGCCCAGCCGCTGCCGAGCGCGATGCCGATGGTGAGGAAGATCCAGGCGGCGGTGGTCCAGGGGCGCGTCCAGCGCGCCCACGTGGCGTCGAGGTCGCCGCCGATCAGCGCCGCCACGGCGAACGAGAAGGCGACCGAGAGGCCGACGTAGCCCATGTAGAGCATCGGCGGGTGGATCACCATGCCGGGGTCCTGCAGCAGCGGGTTCAGGTCGCGGCCCTCGGCCGGCGCCGGGAACAGGCGGTCGAACGGATTCGAGGTGACGAGGATGAAGAGCAGGAAGCCGAACGACAGCCAGCCCATGACGGCCAGGATGCGCGCCGTGACCTTCTCGGGCAGGTGCCGGCTGAAAGTGGCGACGGCGACGGTCCAGAAGGTGAGCATCAGCAGCCACAACAGGATCGAGCCTTCGTGGCCGCCCCATACGGCGGCGACGCGGTACGCAAGGGGTAGCGAGCGGTTCGAGTTCGAGGCGACGTAGAGCACCGAGAAGTCGTTCGTGACGAAGCTCGCCGCCAGGCAGGCGAAGGCGAACACGATCAGCCCGAACAGGCCGCGCGACGCCGGCCGGGCGAGCGCCATCCAGTCGCGGCGGTGGCGGGCGGCGCCGAGCATCGGCAGCGTGCCGAGGACCAGCGAGACGCCGAGTGCGAGCCAGAGCGCGAAATGACCGAGTTCGGGAATCATCTGCTCGAGCGCTCGGTGCTCATCGTCTCGGCCAGCCTGGGATTGCCCCGTTGCGCCTTTTTCAGCGCCTCGGCGGCTTCCGGCGGCATGTAGTTCTCGTCGTGCTTGGCGAGGACCTCGCGGGCGTAGAACACGCCGTCCTTGAGCTGGCCCTGGGCGACCACGCCCTTGCCCTCCTTGAACAGGTCGGGAAGGATGCCTTCGAAGTTGACGGTGATCGACTTCGCGGTGTCGGTGACGACGAAGCTCACCACGGTGCCCTCGCGCTTGAGGCTGCCGTCCTCGACCAGGCCGCCGAGGCGAAACGTGCGCAGGCTCGGTGCTTCGTGCGCGACGATCTGCGTCGGCGAGTAGAAGAAGACGAGATTGCTCTGGCGGCGCTCGGCATCGCCACCGCGCTCGTCCTCAC
>CAXSEJ010000083.1:0-5512 GCA_964236395.1 uncultured Rhizobacter sp. | reverse complement strand
GACGAAGTCGGCGCGAATGCCGTCGCGCCTGAGCGTGCCCTCGCGGACCATGCCGCCGAGGCGGAAGGTGCGGGCCTCCGGCGCTTCCTTCGCCGCGACCTGCGACGGCGAGTAGAAGAAGACGAGGTTGCTCTGGAACGCGTTCAGTACCAGCGCAGCCGCCGCGCCGACGGCGACGACGATGCCGGCGGCGACGCCCAGGCGCTTGTGGCGCGGCTTCATGACGATCCTTCCCTGGCCGCGACGACAAGCGCGCGGCGGGCCTGGGCATGGCGCACCGCCACGATCGCCGGCTCGGCGAGCAGGCAGGCGGCGGTCACCGCGTACGCGCCCCACACGTAGAGGCCGTAGCCGCCCATGGCGAAGAAGCCAGCGGCGCCGTGCCAGGTCATGTCGGCACTCCGGCAGCGACCGTGCGCGACGGCGGCGCCACGACCGCGCCGGCCCAGGCCGCGTGATGGTCGCGTTCCAGGACGACCGCCCGCGCGCGCATCGAGACCACCGCGAACGCGTAGGCCCAGAAGGCGAAGGTCATGATCAGCATGGCGAGGAGCATGGCCCTGGCCATTGTCGGTGCCGCCGTGACGCTGATGCTCGCGCCCTGGTGCAGCGTGTTCCACCACCGCACGGAGAAATAGATGATCGGCACGTTGACGCTGCCGACAATGGCGACCAGCGCGCCGGCACGATCGGCCCGGCGCGGGTCGTCGATCGCGGCGACCATGGCCATGAAGCCCGCGTACAGGAAGAGCAGGATCAATTCCGACGTGAGGCGGGCGTCCCACACCCACCACGCGCCCCAGGTCGGCTTGCCCCACAGGGCGCCCGTCCACAGGGCGAGAAAGGTGAACAGCGCGCCGGTGGGCGCAATCGCGCGGGCCAGCATCGACGCCAGGCGGGCGTTGAAGGCCCAGCCGATGGCGGCCCAGAACGCCATCGCGAGGTAGAGCAGCATCGACATCCAGGCGGCCGGCACGTGGATGAAGATGATCCGGTACGACTCGCCCTGCGTCGCGTCGGTCGGGGCCACGAAGAAGCCGACGTACAGGCCGGCGACGGCCAGGCCGATGGCGGCGGCCCAGAACCAGGGCACGAGCCGGCCGGCCAGCGCGTAGAAGCGGGCCGGTGCGGCGAAATGGAAGAGGCGAAATCCCGTGCTCACGTGCTCATGGATGGCGGTCGGCGGGCATTGTCGCGCCAGCGTGGGCCGCGATGCCGCGTCCGGGGTATCGGGTATCGCGGAGTCGCGGTATCGCGGTATCGCGGTGTCGCCGCCTGCGCTTTCACTCCGTGGCGATGCGCAGGGCGGCGGCCGTGGCCGGCGGGCCGAGCAGGGCGGTGACGATCAGCAGCGCGCCGAGCAGCGAGTAGTGGCCCTGGGCCGAGTGGCCGGCATCGACGGCCGCCGCGGCGCCGGCTCCGAAGATCAGCGCCGGGATGCACAGCGGCACGATGAGGAGCACGAGAAGCACGGCACCGCCGCGCACGCCCAGCGTGAGCGCCGCACCGAGGGTGCCGAGCAGGCTCAGCACCGGCGTGCCGAGCAGCAGGCCGGCGAGCAGCGCTCCGATGGCGGCGGCGGACATGTCGAACATCAGCCCGAAGACCGGCGCGGCGAGGGTCAG
Source organism: uncultured Rhizobacter sp. (assembly GCA_964236395.1). Lineage (GTDB taxonomy): Bacteria > Pseudomonadota > Gammaproteobacteria > Burkholderiales > Burkholderiaceae_C > Schlegelella_A. Next base: position 3,887 of record CAXSEJ010000083.1, on the reverse strand, counting down.
CGGCAGGCCGGCGAGCACCCAGTGCGACGCCGCCTTGGCGGCCGCGATGCCGAGGCGCGACCGGTCGGCGAGGAGCAGCTGCTCGAGCGAGCCGTCGGCCAGGTCGGCGGCGAAGAGCTGGCTGACAGAGAGCATCGACGCCAGCAGGGCGGCGACCCAGACGACGCCGGGCGCGATCTGGCGCAGCGTCTGCGCCTCGGGGCCGACGCCGAGCGGGAACAGGCTGATCGCGACGGTGAAGAAAGCGAGCGGCAGCAGCACCTCCGTGCGGCGGCGGCCGGCCAGGCGGAGCTCGCGCAGGAAGAGGGCGGCGAAGACCCGGCTCACGGCGCGCCGAGGTGGATCTCGACCGGCCGCGGATCGACGAGCGACAGCGGCAGGTGGCTGGTGAGCAGCACCGAACCGCCCCGTTGCGCGTGGCCGCCGAGCACCTCGTCGAGCACCGCCACGCCGTCGGCGTCGAGCGCGTCGTAGGGCTCGTCGAGCAGCCAGAGGCCGGCGCCCTCGACGGCGGCGAGGCGGGCGAGCGCCACCCGGCGGCGCTGGCCTTGCGAAAGCGTGCGCACCGGCGCGTGCCGCCGGGCGGCCATGCCGAAGCGGCCCAGTGCCGCGTCGGCCCGGGTCGATGGTGCGCAGGCCGGCGCGTCGAGCGAGAGCAGGAACGCGAGCGACTCGGCCACGGTGAGGTCGTCCTTCAGCCCGTTGGCGTGGCCGAGGTAGAGCAGCGGCGCGCCGGTCGCGGGCAATTCGATGCGGCCGGCGGCCGGCGAGGCGAGGCCGGCGATGGTGCGCAGCAATGTCGTCTTGCCCTGGCCGTTGGCGCCGCGCAGCCAGGCGATGGTGCCGGGCTCGACCCGTGCGTCGAGGCCGTGGAAGAGAAGCCGCTCGCCGCGAACGCAGCTCACGCCGTGCAGCACGAGGCCAGTGGACGGCACGCTCAGGCTGCGCTCATGGTGGGGACGGATTGTGATGGCTGGCACCGGCACGCTGACCGCTCCGCCGCCGCCTCGTCCGCACGTAGACTCGCCCGTCCCCAGCAGGAGTCGCACCATGCTCTTCGGCAAGCTCATGCCGCGCGAAGGCAATTTCTTCGAGCTGTTCAACCAGCACGGCGACTTCATCGCCGAAGGCGCGCGCGCGTTCATCCGCCTCATCCAGCACTACGCCGATCCGGAGCTGCGCGACAAGCACACCGCCGAGGTCGGCCATGCCGAGCGCCAGGCCGACAAGATCACCGCCGAGGTGCACCGGCTGCTGCACAAGACCTTCATCACGCCGATCGACCGCGAGCAGATCCTCGGCCTGATCAACGCCATGGACGACATCCTCGACCTGCTGCAGGACGCGAGCGAGACGATGTCGCTCTACGACGTGCAGGCGATGAACGACGACATCCTGCGCCTCGGCGACATGAGCGCCAAGTGCTGCGAGCGGGTGCAGAGCGCCGTGGCCTTGCTGCCGCGGATCAGCCAGCCCGGCGTGGCCGAGGCGGCGATCAAGACCTGCGAGGAGATCGACCGGCTCGAGTCCGACGCCGACCGCGTCATGCGCTCGGCGATGTCGCGCCTGTTCCGCGAGGAGAAGGACGTGCGCGAGCTCATCAAGCTGCGCGCGATCTACGAGCTGCTCGAGTCGATCTCCGACCGCTGCGAAGACGTGGCCAATCTCATCGAGGGCGTCGTCCTCGAGAATTCCTGACCGCGCCGGTGGGATCGGTCGAGATCTCGTTGGGCGTGGTCGCGCTGCTCGTGGCGCTGGCGGTCGCGTTCGACTTCATGAACGGCTTCCACGACGCCGCCAACTCGATCGCGACGGTGGTGTCGACCGGCGTGCTGCGGCCACAGCAGGCGATCGTCTTCGCCGCGTTCTTCAACGTCGTGGCGATCTTCGTCTTTCACCTCAGCGTGGCGGCGACGATCGGCAAGGGCATCGTGATGCCCGGCGTGGTCGATCACCACGTGATCTTCGGCGCGCTCATCGGTGCCATCTTCTGGAACCTCGTCACCTGGTGGCGGGGCATCCCGTCGAGCTCGTCGCACGCCCTCATCGGCGGCATCGTCGGCGCGGTGGTCACCAAGGCCGGCACCGGCGCGCTCATCGCCTCGGGCGTGTGGAAGACGGTGCTCTTCATCTTCGTCTCGCCGGTGCTGGGCTTTCTCCTCGGCGCCCTGCTGATGGTGCTGGTGGCCAACGTCTTTCGCCGCGCCTCGCCGCTCAGGGTCGACAACCTGTTCCGCCGCCTGCAGCTCGTTTCCGCCGGGCTGTACAGCCTGGGCCACGGTGGCAACGACGCCCAGAAGACGATCGGCATCATCTGGCTGCTGCTCATCGCCTCGGGCCACGCCGCGGCCGATTCGACCTCGCCGCCGGCCTGGGTGATCTGGTGCTGCTACCTGGCCATCGGCCTGGGCACGATGTTCGGCGGCTGGCGCATCGTCAAGACCATGGGCCAGCGCATCACCAAGCTGAAGCCGGTCGGCGGCTTCTGCGCCGAGACCGGCGGCGCGATCACGCTCTTCCTCGCCACCACGCTCGGCATCCCGGTCTCGACCACGCACACCATCACCGGCGCGATCGTCGGCGTCGGCTCGGTGCGCCGGGCCGCGACGGTGCGCTGGGGTCTGGCCGGCAACATCGTCTGGGCCTGGATCTTCACGATCCCGGCCTCGGCCGTCGTCGCGGCGGCGTTCTACGCCATCAGCCTCGTGCTGTTCGACTGATCGCAGCGGCGGACGATCGGTCAGGTGCGCAGTTCGAAGTAGCGCTGGGCGGTGAAGGCGATCGTCGCCATGGTGACCGTCGCACCCAGGGCGAGGGCGACGATGACGGCGGCGATCGTCGGCCAGGCGGCGCGGGCGCGTGCCGGCCCGAAGCGGGCCGACCAGCGCTCCTCGCTCGTCAGGCCCAGGCGGATCGCGCAGAGCATGCCGATCGCGACCATCACGCCGAGCAGCGGGACCAGAAGGGCGCCCAGCCGGTCGTCGACGCCGAGCTCGCGCATGCGCCAGAAGCCGTAGGCGCCGATCAGCGTCGGCCACGGGTGCAGCCAGGCGGCGACGTCGCGGGCACCGTGCAGGTAGAAGCGGTGCGCGCCCAGGCTGCCGCCGACCAACGCCAGCCAGGTCGCGGTCGCGCGCGACCGCGACCGCGATGGCGGTGACGCGGCCGTCACGCCGCTGCCGAGGCGCCGGCGCCCAGGCTCTTCTGCATCATGACGACGTCGAGCCAGCGGCCGAACTTCCAGCCGGCCGCGGCGATCGTGCCCACCGGCGCGAAGCCGAGCGCGCGGTGGACGCCGACCGAGCCGGCGTTGGCCGAATCGCCGATGACGGCGACGATCTGGCGCGCGCCGGCCTCCTCGCATCGGCTCAACAACTCCAGCAGGAGCAGCCGCCCGAAGCCCTTGCCCGCGGTGCCGGGTGCCAGGTACAGCGAATCTTCCAGGCAGAAGCGGTAGGCCGGCCGGGGCCGGAAAGCATTGGCATAGGCATAGCCCTCGACCCGGCCGGACAGTTCGAGCACCAGCCAGGGCAGGCCCTTGGCCAGCACGTCGTCGCGGCGGCGCGTCATCTCGGCGGCATCGGGCGGATCGAGCTCGAAGGTGCCGGTGCCGTGCTCGACGTGCCAGCCGTACAGCGCGGTGATCGCCGGCAGGTCCTCGGCACGGCTCGGGCGGACGAGGACAACAGGCGTCATGCAAGCGTGGGAATGGAGAGAAGCGCTCGGAGTTTAGAATGCCGGGTTTTTCGCGGAACACGTTTTCGCTACCCGAGGATTCACATCATGGTCGTCATCCGGCTGGCACGCGGCGGGGCGAAGAAGCGCCCCTTCTTCAACATCGTCGTCGCCGATTCGCGCCTGCGCCGCGACGGCCGCTTCATCGAGCG
>CAXSEJ010000082.1:0-9705 GCA_964236395.1 uncultured Rhizobacter sp. | reverse complement strand
TCAAGGAAAACGAGCCGTTCGACGTTGCGCTTCGCCGCTTCAAGCGCACCATCGAGAAGCTCGGCCTGCTCACCGACCTGCGTGCACGCGAGTTCTACGAGAAGCCCACTGCGGAGCGCAAGCGCAAGAAGGCGGCGGCCGTGAAGCGGCACTTCAAGCGTGTTCGCAGCATGCAGCTGCCGAAAAAGCTGTTCTAGGCGCTTTCGCCCCAGCCACGAAGCCCGCCGACGCGGGCTTCGCTCTTTCTGAGGAGCTCGACGCCATGAGCCTCAAAGACCGCATCACCGAAGACATGAAGACGGCCATGCGCGCCAAGGATGCGCCGCGTCTGCTCACCATCCGTGGCCTGCTCGCGGCGATGAAGCAGCGCGAAGTCGACGAGCGCATCGAGCTCGACGACGCGGCCGTGGTGGCCATCGTCGACAAGCTCGTCAAGCAGCGCAAGGACTCCATCGCGCAGTTCGGTGCCGGCGGCCGCCAGGACCTCGTCGACAAGGAGCAGGACGAGCTCGTCGTGCTGGAAGCCTACCTGCCGGTTCGACTCGGCAGCGAGGAGATCGCCGCCGAGGTGGCCGCGGTCGTCGCCGAGACGGGCGCCGCGTCGGCCGCCGACATGGGCAAGGTCATGGCCGCCGCGAAGGCGCGGCTCGGTGGCCGGGCCGACATGTCGCTCGTGTCCGCGGCCGTCAAGGCCGCCCTGGCGCGCTGACCATGACACTCACTTTGCAACGCCTGAACGCCGACATCGCCGTCGCGCCGCAGCTCGGGCCGGAAGCGATGGCCGACGCGGCCGCCGCCGGTTTCCGCAGCGTCATCAACAACCGCCCCGACCTCGAAGGCGGTCCGCAGCAGCCGACGTCGGCGGTGATCGAGGCGGCCGCCCAGGCCGCCGGCCTCGCCTACGCCTTCCTCCCGGTGGCGCCGGGCTTCCAGACGGCGGAGGAAATCGCCCGCTTCGCCGAGCTGGTCGCGACGATGCCCAGGCCCATCCTCGCCTTCTGCCGCTCCGGCACGCGATCGGGGCGCCTGGTCGCTGCCGCCGCCGCCCTGCCCTAGGGCTTTCCCCAGCCACCGTCTCGGCGGCCTGAGCCGGGCACTTCGCGCAGATACATTAGCCTGCCCTCGGCGGGCACCCCTCCATCGCAGGCACGGCGCCGACGCCGGCCCGCTCTTCGGATCGACCTTCATGCGGCAGCTGCTCGCCCTGGCCCGAGGCATCGACTGGGTCAACGACCGATTCGGCTGGATCGCGTCGTGGGCCGTCTTCTTCTCCTGCTTCATCAGCGCCGGCAACGCCGTCGTCCGCTACGTCTTCGACTCGAGCTCGAACGGGCTGCTCGAGATCCAGTGGTACCTGTTCGCGGCCTGCGTCATGCTGGGTGCGGCGCAGGTGCTGCGCGTCAACGAGCACGTGCGCGTCGACATCTTCTACGCCCGCCTGTCGGGCCACGGCAAGGTCTACACCGACCTCTTCGGCCTGGTCTTCTTCCTCGTGCCGGTGATGGTGGCGATGATCTGGTTCTCGCTGCCGCTGTTCATGCGCATGTACACAAGCGGCGAGATGTCGAACAACGCCGGCGGCCTGGTGCGCTGGCCGGCAATGCTGATGCTGCCTCTCGGCTTCTTCCTCGTGCTGGTGCAAGGCCTGTCCGAGATCATCAAGCGGGTGGCCTGGCTGATGCGCCTGCACGAAATGGACATGCACTACGAGCGGCCGCTGCAATGATCGGCATGGAGCATTTCCCGCCGCTCATGTTCGGCGGCCTCATCCTGGTGATGCTGATCGGCTTCCCGGTCGCCTTCTCGCTGGCGATCCTGGGTCTGGTGTGCGGCTACTACGCCGTCTCCCAGGGCTGGTTCCCGCCGGAGTTCATGAGCGCCCTGCCACTCAACGTGTTCGGCATCCTCTCCAACGACCTGCTGCTCGCGATCCCGTTCTTCACGCTCATGGGCGCGGTGCTCGAGAAGTGCGGCCTGGCCGAAGACATGCTCGACTCCATGGGCCAGCTCTTCGGCCCGGTGCGCGGCGGCCTCGGCTACTCGGTGATCATCGTCGGCTTCATCCTCGGCGCGATCACCGGCACCGTCGCCGGCCAGGTGATCGCGATGGCGATGATCTCGCTGCCGGTGATGATGCGCTACGGCTACGACATGCGCTACGCGACCGGCGTGCTCGCGGCCTCGGGAACGATCACCCAGCTCGTGCCGCCGTCGCTGGTGCTGGTCGTGCTCGCCGACCAGCTCGGCCGTCCGGTGGGCGACATGTACAAGGGCGCCTGGGGTCCATCGATCCTGCAGGTGCTGCTGTTCGCGCTCTACACCTTCATGCTGAGCCGCATCCGGCCGGCGCACGTTCCGGGCGTGCCGGCCGAGGCGCGCACCCTCGACGGCTGGGCGCTCTGGCGCAAGTGCCTGCGCGGCATCATCCCGTCTGCCATCCTCATCTTCGCGGTGCTCGGCAGCATGGGCGGCCTTCCCGGCATCAACACCGCCGTCGCCACGCCGACGGAGGCGGGCGCGATGGGCGCCGTGGGCGCCTTCATCCTGGCCGGTCTGCACGGCCGCCTCAGCTGGCCGCTGATCAAGGGCGCCATGACGGGCACGATGCGCATCACGGCCATGGTCGTCTTCATCCTGATCGGCTCGCGCGTTTTCTCGCTCGTGTTCCAGGGTGTGGAAGGAGGCCGCTGGATCGAGCACATGCTTTCCGGCCTGCCCGGCGGCAAGCTGGGCTTCCTCATCGCCGTCAACATCTTCATCTTCTTCCTGGCCTTCTTCCTCGACTTCTTCGAGATCGCTTTCATCATCCTGCCCTTCCTCGCGCCGGTGGCCGACAAGATGGGCATCGACATGATCTGGTTCGGCGTGATGATCTGCGTGAACATGCAGACGAGCTTCATGCACCCGCCGTTCGGCTTCGCCCTCTTCTACCTGCGCGGCATCGCCGACACGCTGTTCAAGAACGGGTCTTTGCCTCGACGCGTGGAATCACGCGACATCTACCTCGGCGCGATCCCCTGGGTCGGGCTGCAGCTGGTGCTCGTCGGCATCGTCATCGCCTTCCCGCAGACGGTCACCGCCTTTCTCGACAAGGCGCAGGTCGTCGACATGAACAAGGCGACCGACATGCTGTCGAACATGGCCGGCGGCCGCCAAGGTGAGCCGGGCCCCGGCGTGACCTTGCCAGCGGCTTCGGCGCCCGCGGGAGCCGCCTCGGCACCGCTCGAAGGTTCGAGCAACGACGCCGAGATGGAAGCCGTGCGGCGGGCGTTGAATTAGGATGCGGGCAAGCGGCCCTGATCGCGGCCGGCGTGAAAAAGCCCCGCAGCTCGCGCCGCGGGGCTTGCGTCGGTATCCGGGACCCTAAAGCTTCTGGCTTTGCATGAAATCGTCGAAGCCGGCTTCCGGAAAGCGAAACCACAGGTTCGAGTCGCGCCGGAAATTGGCGTAGTCGGCGTAGATCTTCTTCCAGGCCGGGTTGCTGCCGCTCAGCTCCGCATAGACATCGTTGGCCGCCTTGAACGACTGGTCCATCATGTCCTTCGGAAAGCGGAACAACTTCGTGCCGGCGCCGACGAGCGTCTTCAGGGCCTGCGGATTGAGTGCGTCGTAGCGCGCCTGCATCGTCACGTGGGCGTGCGAAGCGGCCGACTCGACGATCGCCTTGTACTCGGCCGAAAGCCCTTCGAAGGCCTTTGTGTTGATGAAGAAGTCGAGCTGCGGGCCGCCTTCCCACCAGCCCGGGTAGTAATAGTTGGGTGCGACCTTGTTGAAGCCGAGCTTCAGGTCATCGTAGGGGCCGACCCACTCGGCGGCATCGATGGTTCCCTTCTCGAGCGCCGAGTAGATCTCGCCGCCCGGGATGTTCTGCGGCACGCCGCCGATGCGCTCGATGATCTTGCCACCGAAGCCGCCGATGCGGAACTTGAGGCCCTTCATGTCGGCGACCGACTTCACTTCCTTGCGGAACCAGCCGCCCATCTGCGCGCCGGTGTTGCCGCCGGGAAAGCTGACGATGTTGTACTGCGCGTAGAACTCGCGCATGAGCTTCAAGCCGTTGCCTTCGTACATCCACGCCGTCATCTGGCGCGAGTTCAGGCCGAACGGGATGGCGCAGCCGAGTGCGAAGGTCGGGTCCTTGCCGAAGAAATAGTAGGGAGCCGTGTGGGCTATCTCGATGGTCGCGTTCTGCACGCCGTCGACCACGCCGAAGGCCGGCATCAACTCGCCGGCCGCATGCGCCGTGATCTGGAACCTGCCGCCCGTCATCTCGCCGACTTTCTTGGCGAAGGTCTCGGCCGCGCCGTAGATCGTGTCGAGCGACTTGGGAAAGCTCGACGCCAGCCGCCACCGGAGCGCGGCCTGGGCGTTGACGACAGCGGGCGCTGCGCCGGCGGCGAGCACACCCGCGATGCCGGAGTTGCGGATGAAAGAGCGACGTTGCATTCGAGTCTCCAGCAGCTCCGATGGGGCCCGGAGCGCGCCGGATTCTAGGAAGCGCGGTCGTGCGTCTTGTCCCGGTATTTACCCGGCCCGTGACCCGCGGCCATCACTTCAGAGCTTCTGCGACTGCATGAAGTCGTCGAAGCCGGCTTCGGTGAAGCGGAACCACAGGTTGGCGTCGCGACGGAAGTTGGCGAAGTCGTCGTAGATCTTCTTCCACGCCGGGTTGGTCGCGTTCAGCTCGGCATACACCTCGCCGGTGGCCTTGAACGCCTGCTCCATCACGTCTTTCGGGAAGCGGAACAGCTTGGTGCCGGAGCCAACCAGCGTTTTCAAGGCCTGCGCATTGCGCGCGTCGTACTTGCCGAGCATGTCCATGTGCGCGTAGGCCGCGGCGCATTCGATGGCCGTCTTGTTCTCCAACGACAGACCGTCGTAGGCCTTGGTGTTGATGAACATGTCGATCTGCGGGCCGCCCTCCCACCAGCCGGGGTAGTAGTAGTTCGGCGCGACCTTGTTGAAGCCGAGCTTCAGGTCGTCGTAGGGGCCGACCCACTCGGCCGCGTCGATCGTGCCCTTCTCGAGCGCCGAGTAGATTTCGCCGCCGGGGAGGCTCTGCGGCACGCTGCCCAGTTTCTCGACCACGCGCCCGGCCAGGCCGGCGACACGGAACTTGAGGCCCTTCATGTCGGCTGCCGACCTGATTTCCTTGCGAAACCAGCCGCCCATCTGCGCGCCGGTGTTGCCCGCAGGAAAGTTGATGATGTTGTAGCGGGCGTAGAACTCGCGCATCAGCTTCAGGCCGTTGCCTTCGTACATCCAGGCCGACATCTGCCGGGCGTTCAGGCCGAAGGGCACTGCGCAGCCGAGCGTGAAGGTCGGGTCCTTGCCGAAGAAGTAATACGGCGCCGTCTGCGCCATCTCGACCGTGGCGCTCTGCACGCCGTCGACCACGCCGAACGCTGGCATCAGCTCGCCGGCGGCGTGGGTCGAGATCTGGAACTTGCCGCCGGTCAGGTCGGAGACCTTCTTGGCGAACACCTCGGCCGAGCCGTAGAGCGTGTCGAGCGACTTCGGAAAGCTCGATGCCAGACGCCAGCGCACGTTGGCCTGAGCATGGACGATGGCCGGCGCCGAGCCGGCGGCGATCACGCCGGCCAGGCCGGTCTTGCGGATGAAGGAACGACGTTGCATGGCTGTCTCTGCGGTTACGTTGTAGTGGTGGGAATTCAAGAGACGCCGTTTCAGGCGCCGGCGATCTTCATCCGGTCGATGAGCACCGAACCGATGCTCTTGCTGCCTGACTCATAGGCATCGGCACCGACGGCGACGATGCCCTTGAACATCTGGCGCAGGTTGCCCGCGATGGTGATTTCGTCGACCGGATAGGCGATCCGGCCGCCCTCGACCCAGAAGCCCGCGGCGCCGCGCGAGTAGTCGCCGGTGACGTAGTTGACGCCCTGCCCCATGAGCTCGATGACGAACAGGCCGCGGCCGAGCTTTTTCAGCATCGCGACGAGGTCATCGCCGGGTTGCGTCAGCCGCGACGTCATCGACAGGTTGTGCGAGCCGCCGGCGTGTCCGGTCGTCTTCATGCCGAGCTTGCGTGCCGAGTAAGACGAGAGGAAGTAGCTGCCGACCACGCCGGCATCGACCACCTGCGCGGCCCGCGTCGCGACGCCTTCGTCGTCGAACGGCGCGCTGCCCTTGCCGCGGAGCACGTGCGGGTCCTCGCGAACGTCGAGGTGATCCGCGAGCACCTGCTGGCCCAGGCTGTCGAGCAGGAAGGTCGACTTGCGGTACAGCGCGCCGCCGCTCGTCGCCTGCACGTAGGCGCCGAGCAGGCCCGCCGCGAGCGACGACTCGTACAGCACCGGCACTTCGCAGGTCTTGATCTTGCGCGAGCCGAGCCGGGAGAGCGCGCGCTCGGCGGCATAGCGGCCGATGGCCTCCGGTGCAGCGAGCTCGTCGGGCGAGCGCATCGAGGAGTACCAGGCGTCGCGCTGCATGTCGTCGCCGCCCTTGCCCGGGAGCGAGGCGATCGGCGCCACCGAGAGCGAGTGGCGCGAGCTCGCGTAGCCCGAGCCGAAGCCGCGCGTGTTGGCGGAAAAGAAGTGCGACTGCTGGGCCGAGACGCCGGCACCCTCGCTGTTGGTGATGCGACGATCGACGGCCAGGGCGGCGCCTTCGCAGCGTCGCGCCAGCTCGATCGCACGCTCGGCGTCCACGTCCCAGGGATGGAAGAGGTCGAGGTCGCGTTCGGCCGCGGAGCCAGCGGCGAGGTCGTCGGCGTCGGGCAGGCCGGCGGCCGGGTCCTCTGCCGTGAAGCGGGCGATGTCGTGCGCCGCGCGCACCGTCTGTTCGAGCGCGACGGGAGAGAAGTCGGAGGTGCTCGCGTTGCCGCGCCGCTGGCCGGCGTACACCGTGATGCTCATCGACTTGTCGCGGTTGCGCTCGATGTTCTCCGGCTCGCCCTTGCGCACCGACACCGACAGGCCGACGCCCTCCGACACCTCGGCGACCGCGTCGCTGGCGCCGAGCTTGCGAGCCGATGCGAGGGCCGAATCGACGAGGCCGCGGAACTGCTCGCGCGAATAGGCGAAGCCGGTCGGCGGCGACGGTGAAGCAGGCGTGGCGCGGGGTCGTGAAGGCATCGAACTATGATACCGGCGGCCTTTTCGCGGCCTGTGCAAGCCACCGATCCCATGCCCCTCGACCCCGAGACGGAGCGCCTGCTGCGCCCGAGCAAGACGCGAATGAAGCAGGCCTCGCACGAGGCCCAGGCGCTCGGCATCGCCCTGCTCGACTTCACCGACGAGAGACTGCTCGGCCTCGGCCTTGACGAGCCGCTGCTCGATGCGATCCGCGTCGGCAGGCGCATCACGGCGCACGAGGCACGGCGCCGTCATCTGCAGCTGATCGGCAAGCTGATGCGCAGCGCCGACCTCGATCTCGTTCGCGAGGCCGTTGCCGAGTCGCAGATCGGCCGCGCGAAAGACTCGCTTGCCCTGCACCGTGCGGAGCGCTGGCGCCACGAGCTCGTCGCCGACGACGCGGCGACGACGCGCTTCGCCGCCGAGCATGCCGGCGCCGACCTGCAGCAACTGCGCGCGCTGGTCCGCAACGCCCGCAAGGACGCGGCGCTCGCCGCCGAGCAGCGCAGCGGCCGTGCCTTCCGCGAGCTGTTCAAGTTCATTCGTGGCCACGAAGGTGATGACGATGCCGGAACCTGAGCGCGAGCGCGTTCGCATCGGCCTGATCTCCGTGAGCGACCGCGCCTCGGCCGGCGTCTATCAGGACCTCGGGCTGCCAGCGCTGCGCGACTGGCTCTCGCGCGCGTTGCTCAACCCGGTCGACTGGGAGACGCGGCTCATTGCCGACGACGAGGCGACCATCGCCGCGACGCTGCGTGCGCTCGTCGACGACTGCCATTGCCACCTCGTCATCACCACCGGCGGCACCGGCCCGGCCCCGCGCGACGTCACGCCGGAAGCGACGCTGGCCATCGCGACGAAGGAGTTGCCCGGCTTCGGCGAGCAGATGCGGCGCATCGGCCTGGCCTTCGTGCCGACGGCCATCCTCTCGCGCCAGGTCGCGGTGGTGCGCGGCCGGGCGCTGGTGATGAACCTGCCCGGCCAGCCGAAGTCGATCGCCGAGACATTGCAGGGGCTGCCGGAGGCGGTGCCGCCGCTGCCCGGCATCTTCGCGGCCGTGCCCTACTGCATCGACCTGATCGGCGGCCCCTACCTCGAGACCGACGAGGCGCTGTGCAAGGCGTTCCGGCCGAAGTCGGCGGTGCGACCGACGCAGGCTATTTGACGAGGCGCGTCAGCCCTTCGGCGTCGAAGTTCTCGGTCGTTTGCGCCTCGCCCGGCACGCAGTCGCTGGACGGCAACTCGCGCGAGCGGGCGGAAAGCTTCTCGATCGCCTGCCACAGCAGCGTGATCTGGTGCTCGTGTCCCGAGGCGTTGTCGATCAGCCCCTTCATCGCCTGCGACACGGGGTCGTCCCCTTGCGTCACGCCGTAGGCCGAAAAGCCCATCCTGGCGGCCACCGCCTCGCGCGACGTGTCGGCCTGGGCCTGGATGATCCGCGCCGGGTTGCCCACGGCCGTGGCACCCGGCGGCACCGGCTTCAACACCACCGCGTTCGAGCCGATGCGCGCGTTGTCGCCGACGGTGAAGCCACCGAGCACCTGCGACTGCGCGCCGACGATGACGCCGCGGCCGAGGGTCGGGTGTCGCTTCGCCCCCCGCTCGAGCGAGGTGCCGCCAAGGGTCACGCCCTGGTAGATGGTGCAGTCGTCGCCGATCTCGGCCGTGGCGCCGACGACGACGCCCATGCCGTGGTCGATGAACACCCGGCGGCCGACGACCGCCGCCGGATGGATCTCGATGCCGGTGAGAAAGCGCCCCCAGTGCGAGATCCAGCGCGCCAGCCAGTGAAAGCCGTGCCGGTGCCACCAGGCCGCGTGCCGGTGGATCGCGATGGCGTGCACGCCCGGATAGCAGGTGAGCACCTCCCACGCCGACCGCGCCGCCGGATCGCGCTCGAGGATGCAGGCGATGTCTTCACGCAGGCGCCGGAACATGCTTTCAGTTTAGCGGCGATGTTTTTCCACCGCTCGCGCGATGCCGCGCAGGATGTGCACCTCTTCTCCGCTCAGCGCACTGCGATTGGCGAGCCGGTGCAGCCGGGCCATGAGTTTCTTCGGCGCCGCCGGATCGAGGAACCCGACCTGCTCGAGCATGCCTCTCCAGTGGTCGACCAGCCCGCGCACTGCCACGGCGTCGGCCCGGCGCGGGTCGGCGGCGACCGAGGGCGCGGCGAAACCGCCGAGCGCCTGCCGCCATTCGTAGGCGACGATCTGCACGGCCTGCGCCAGGTTGAGCGAGCCGTAGCGCGGATCGGTGCGAATCGTCAGGCACGCATGACAGGCGTACACATCGTCGTTGCCGAGGCCATGGCGTTCCGAGCCGAAGACGAAGGCGACGCGATGGCGTTGCGGCGCAAGGCCGGCCAGGTGCTCGCGCGGGGCGAAGGTGGGCGGACCGAAGTCGCGCGGCGTCATGGCCGTCGCGCAGGCCCAGGTGACGCCGTCGAGCGCCTCGGCGAGGGTGGCGACAACGCGCGCGCCGGCGAGCACGTCCGTGGCGCCGCTGGCCATGGCGTGCGCCTCGTCGCGCTGCAGCACGTCGGGCCAGCGCGGCGCAACCAGCACGAGCCGGTCGAAGCCCATCACCTTCATCGCCCGCGCCGTGG
>CAXSEJ010000081.1:0-9855 GCA_964236395.1 uncultured Rhizobacter sp. | reverse complement strand
GCAGGCACTCGATGCCGAGCGTCATGTCGGCGAGGCGCCCGGCCGCGTTCAGGCGGGGGCCGAGCGCGAAGCCGAAGTCGGCGGCGCCGGCCTGGGCCGGATCGCGGCCGGCGACGGCGAAGAGCGCGGCGATGCCGGCCTGCATGCGGCCGGCGCGGATGCGCCTGAGCCCCTGCAGGACGAGGCAGCGGTTGTTGCGGTCGAGGCGCACGACGTCGGCGACGGTGCCCAAGGCGACGAGGTCGAGCAATGCGTCGAGGCGCGGCTGCTCGGCGACGCCGAACTCGCCCCGTTCGCGCAGCTCCGCCCGCAGCGCGAGCAGCACATAGAAGGCGACGCCGACGCCGGCGAGGTTCTTGCTCGCGAAGGTGCAGGCCGGCTGGTTCGGGTTGACGATCACGTCGGCGTCGGGCAGCACGACCTGCTCGCCATGGCGTGCCGGCAGGTGGTGGTCGGTGACCACGACCGACATGCCGGCCGCGCGCGCGTGCGCCACCCCGTCGACGCTGGCGATGCCGTTGTCGACGGTGATCAGCACGTCGGGCGGCCCGTGCGGCGAGCGGGCCAGGGCGAGGTCGACGATCGCCGGCGTGAGGCCGTAGCCGTGCAGGCGGCGGTCGGGCACGACGTAGCTCAGCTGGCCCGGCGCGGCGCCGAGCAGCGCGAGGCCGCGCAGCATGACGGCGCAGGCGGTCGCGCCGTCGCAGTCGTAGTCGGCGACCACGCAGAGGCGGCTGCCGGCGCCGATGGCGTCGGCGAGCAGGACGGCGGCCGCGTCGGCGCCGAGAAGGCCGGCGGGCGGGAGCAGTCGCGCCACACCGTGGTCGAGCTCTTCCGCCGCCTTGATGCCGCGCGCCGCGAACAGCCGTGCAAGCAGCGGGTGCACGCCTGCCTGCTCGAGCGCCCACACCGTGCGCGGCGGCGCGTCGCGGAGGCGGATGCGGGTGGCGATCACGAAAGGCCCGCGAGCACGTCGTGCGGCCGGGTTCGCCGCCAGGCGCTGCCCAGGCGTTGCCACGGCGAGCGCGAGGCGCGCTCGAATCGTGCCGCGCTGCGCTCGCCGCACAGCGTGAGCGTGGCCGGCGTGCCGGCGCGCACGGCCGCCAGCAGCCGAGCGAGGGGGCCGGCGTCGAGCGCGCGCCAGGCGTCGGCCCAGGCGGCCCAGTCGCCGGCGAGCAACGGCGCCCGCAGGCCGGTCTCGACGTCGGCTGCGGCCTCGGCCCGAGACGGCTGCACCTTGCCGCAGCCGCTCAGCCAGAAGGAGTTCACGGCCAGCTCGCCACGCTGCTCCCGGGCCTCGTTGACGGGATGCGCATGGAAGGCGAGCTGCGCTTCGCTCTGCAGCCGGCGCAGGCGGGCGTGGGTGGCGCGCCGCTCTTGCGGCGCTTCGCCGGCACGATGGCGCAGCCAGGAATCGACGCTGCGGCCGACGACACGGTCGAGCGACGCCGTCGGCAGGCCGTCGAGATCGGCACGCGTCGCATACCAGCGGCCGGGCGCACCCCAGGCGGCGCCGAAGCCATCGCCTTCGACGAGCTCGCGAAAGGCCGCGAACAACGCACGCCCGTCGGCCTCGCCGAGATTCAGCGCCGCAGGGTCGAGCAGGACGACGCGGTCACGGCCCAGCTGCCAGTGCGACGGCGTGAACAGACCCCACGCCAGCTCGCCGACGGCGATTCCATCGCCTTGGGCAGCGTGTGCCGCGAAGGGCAGGGCGCCGTCGCCGCCGCGCCAGCCGAACGTCGCGGCGAGGGCCCGCTCGTGCGGCGGCGACAGGCTGTTCGGGTCGCCGTCGTCGCGGGCCGCGGGCGCCATTAGCGAGAGCAGGCGTTCGAGCTGCGGCAAGGCCAGGTCGCAGAGCACGTGCCGGCAGGCCTCCGAGCCGTCGGAGGCGAAGGGAACGAGCAGGTGCATGGCGCGATTATCCCGGCACGCTGGCCCGCGCAGGCCCTCGGCTACCATCGCCCCCGCATGAACTGGCCCTATGAATTGCAGATCGGCTGGCGCTATACGCGCGCTGGCCGGGCCGGTCGAAAAAACGGTTTCATCTCCTTCATCTCGGGCGTGTCGATGCTCGGCATCGCGCTCGGCGTGGCTGCGCTGATCATCGTGTTGTCGGTGATGAACGGCTTTCAGAAAGAGGTGCGCGACCGGATGCTGTCGGTCGTCTCGCACGTCGAGGTCAGCGCCGACGACGGCGCCGCGCTGGCCGACTGGCGGGCGACCGCGGCCGCGGCCCGGCGCAACCCGGAAGTCGTCGGCGCTGCGCCTTTCGTCGCTGCCCAGGCCTTGCTCGCGCGCGGCGACGACATGCGCGGGATCGTCGTGCGCGGCATCGTGCCGAACGAGGAAGCGAGCGTCACCGACCTGGCCGCGAAGCTGAAGGACACGACTCTGGCCCGGCTCGTCCCCGGCGCGTGGAACGTGGTGCTGGGCGCCGAGCTGGCGCGCTCGCTCGGCGTGCGGCAGGGCGACAAGGTGACCATGGTGCTGCCCGGCGGCCAGGTCACGCCCGCCGGCATCGTGCCGCGCCTGCGCACGCTCACCGTCGCCGGCACCTTCGACGCCGGCCACTACGAGTACGACAGCGGCCTGGCACTGGTCCACCTCGACGACGCCGCGAAGCTCTTTCGCGTCGAAGGCCCGACCGGCGTGCAGCTGCGTCTCAAGGACCTCGACGAGGCACCGCGCGTCGGCGCGCAGCTCGCGCGCAGCCTCGGCCCCGGCGTGCGCGTGCGCGACTGGACGAGCACCAACCGCAACTGGTTCGCCGCGGTGCAGGTCGAAAAGCGCCTGATGTTCATCATCCTCACGCTCATCGTCGCGGTCGCCGCGTTCAACCTCGTCTCGACGCTGGTGATGACGGTGACCGACAAGCGCGCCGACATCGCCATCCTGCGCACGCTGGGCGCCACGCCGCGCTCGGTCATGGCCATCTTCATCGTGCAGGGCGCCGCCTCGGGCGTGATCGGCACGCTGTCGGGCGTCGGCATCGGCCTGCTCGTCGCCTGCCACATCGACGTCATCGTGCCGGCCATCGAGCGCGTGCTGCAGGTGAGCTTCCTGCCCAGCAGCGTGTACCTCATCAGCCGCATGCCGAGCGACCCGCAGCAGGGCGACATCGTGCCCATCGTCGTGATCTCGCTCGTGCTCGCCTTCATCGCCACGCTCTACCCGAGCTGGCGCGCGAGCCGGCTGCAACCGGCGCAGGCGCTGCGCTATGAGTGACGCTGCCGTGCCCGATGCGGGCGCGGTCATCGTCGCCACCGGTCTGCACAAGCGCTTCGTCGAAGGCAGCGGTGCCGAGCGGCTCGACGTCCAGGTGCTGCAGGGCGTCGACCTCGAAGTGCGGCGCGGCGAGACGCTGGCGGTCGTCGGCGCCTCCGGCTCGGGCAAGAGCACGCTGCTTCATCTGCTCGGTGGCCTGGAAGCGCCGACGCAGGGCCAGGTGACGCTGTGCGGGCGCGATTTCACGACCCTCGGCGCGGCCGAGCAGGGCGCCTGGCGCAATCGGCATCTCGGCTTCGTCTATCAGTTCCACCACCTCCTGCCGGAATTCACGGCACTCGACAACGTCGCCATGCCGCTGCGCATCCGCCGGCAGGGCAGCGCGCAAGCGCGCCGACGTGCCGGCGAGGCGCTGGCGCAGGTGGGGCTCGGCGCGAGACTGGCCCACCGCCCGTCGCAGCTCTCGGGCGGCGAGCGCCAGCGCGTGGCCATCGCCCGCGCCATCGTCGGCGAGCCCGATTGCGTGCTCGCCGACGAGCCGACCGGCAACCTCGACCGCGCCACCGCCGACGGCGTTTTCGCGCTCATGCTCGAGCTGACCCGCCGTCGCGGCATGGCGTTCGTCCTCGTGACGCACGACGACAGCCTGGCGCGGCGATGCGACCGGGCGTTGCATCTGGCGCGCGGCCGGCTGGTCGCTTCGGCGGCGCAGACGTGACTTCGTCGCTGCAACCAGGCAACGTGTGCATTGCGGCACGCTCTAAACTTCTCCGCCCCCTCGAATCGGGGGTTGCCAGGAGCCAGGCCATGACGTCGTCGTATTTCATGCATGCCAGCCGAGGTCTGCTCTGCGCCTTCGTGCTGTGCGCGGCGACCTCGCCCGCGCACGCTGCCGAGGTCCGGGTGCTGATGGGCATCGATCCCTCCGACGTCAAGGGCGATATCGGTCCCGCCGCGGTCATCGCACCGGCGCAGTCCCTGACGCGCGCCATGGGCAGCCGGGCGACCATTTCGCAGGCCGGCCTGATGGCCGATGCGATGCGCGCCAGCCGCACTGTCGAAAACGAGATCATCATCGCGCCGGCCCACGTGACCGCGTCGGCCATGCTGCACGCTTACCAGCTCGTCGGCTCGAGCGGCCAGGAGCAGGCCTATGTGCTGGTCGCCCGCAACGACATCGATCAGGTGGCCAAGCTCGCCAACCAGCGCCTGTACCTGCCCCAGCAGGACTCGTTGCGCAGCTACCTGGCCAAGGGGCTCATCGTCGAGTCGGGGCTGACGCTGAGCCAGTTCTCGAAGGTCACCTACGGCAACACCAGCGGCGGCGGCCTGGTGGCGCTGATGTTCAAGATGGCCGACGTCACCGTCGCGAGCGAGACCGAGGCCAAGGAATGGATCGCGGCCCATCCGGGTGAGGCTCGCATCCTCAAGACGACGCGTCCGGTGCCGAGCGGGCTGAACATCGCGGTGCGCAAGGACTTCTGCGCCATCGAGTGCAACCGGATCATGGAGTGGATGAATTCGTCCGACGGCATCGCCGGGCAGGGTCGCTTCAGGCCGGTCTCCGCCGACGTGGCCAAGAAGTTCACCTACGTCGCCTCGCTCGGCATCACGACACCGGAAGCGGTGCAGGGCGTGACCCGGGTCACCGCCGAGACCGTGGCCGAGCTCGCGAAGCAGGACGTCGTGCTGGTCGACACGCGCTCGCAGAAAGAATTCGACAACGAGCATGTCCGCGGCGCGGTGCTCGCCTCCTACGTCGAGAAGAGCTTGAAGGAGATCGACTACGACGCCGCCAAGGACGACTTCACGTCGCTCGCCAGCCTGAAGCTCGACAAGGCGAAGCCGGTCGTGTTCTTCTGCAACGGAGCGGAGTGCTGGAAGTCGTACAAGGCCTCGAGGGTCGCCGTACTCGCCGGTCACACCAAGGTGTACTGGTTCCGCGGCGGCATGCCGGAGTGGCGCGAGAAGCGCATGCCGGTCGAGGGCAACGGCGGCGCGGCGCTCGCCAAGGTGGCGTCACCGGCCAACGCCGGCGCCGCCAAGACCGTGGCCGCCCGCTGACCCGCCGGGCGCCTCGATTCGTGCCTGCGCAATCCGTGCCTGTTCTCAAATTTCCTGGAGCTTTTCGATGACCGACCCGACCTTCTTCGCCGGCCGCCGCCGCATCCTGGCCGGCAGCGCGCTCGCCGGTGCGAGCCTGGCCGGCTTTGCCGGCCGTGCCGCTGCGCAGGCCGCTTCGGCCGCGGCCGCAGGGCCGCGGCCGCTGCCGCCGTACGTCGCCTGGAAGGACCCGGGCGCGCTGATCGTCCACAGCGGCACCACGATCGAGACCCGGCGCAGCGCCTTCGGCACCAGCGGCATCACGCCGGCCGAGCAGCTCTTCATCCGCAACAACCTGCCGCCGCCTGACGCCGCCATCGTCGCCGACCGCGACGCGTGGCAGGTCGCCGTCGACGGCGTGCGCACTCCGCGCACGCTCACGCTCGCCGAGCTGAAGACGATGGGCATCGAGACGGTCGCCACGGTGCTGCAGTGCTCGGGCAACGGCCGCGGCTTCTTCCCGAGCAGGCCCGCCGGCACGCCGTGGACGGTCGGCGCGGCGGGCTGCGTGGTGTGGAGCGGCGTGCCGGTCCGCTACGTGGTCGAGGCGCTCGGCGGCGTCTCGCCCGGCATGTCGTACCTCACCGGCACCGGCGGCGAGAAGCTGCCCGAAGGCATCGACCCGCTGTCGGTGATGGTCGAGCGTTCGATGGCCATGGCGGCGATGAACGACGCGATCCTCGCGTGGGAGATGAACGGCGCGCCGCTGCCGCTCGCGCACGGTGGCCCGCTGCGGCTGGTCGTTCCCGGCTTCAACGGCGTCAACAACATCAAGTACGTCAAGCGGGTGGCCTTCACCGCGGCGGAATCACTCGCCAAGATCCAGCAGACCGGCTACCGCATCACGCCGCCGGGCGGCACCTCGGTACCGAGCGAGCCTTCGGTGCAGGAGCTCAACGTCAAGTCATGGGTCAACATGCCGAACGCCGACCGGCAGGTCAGGGCCGGCGTGGTCTACGTCACCGGTGTCGCCTTCGGCATGGGCTCGCCGATCCGCCGTGTCGATGTCTCGAGCGACGGCGGCAGGACCTGGCTCGAGGCACCGTTCGTCGGCCCCGATCTGGGCCGCTTCGCCTGGCGCCAGTTCGCCCTGCCGCTGCGCATGGCGGCCGGCAAGTACACGCTCGTCAGCAAGGCGACCGATGCGGCCGGCAACACGCAGCCCGAGCGCCGTCTCGACAACGCCCACGGCTACATCAACAACAGCTGGGCCGACCACGGCGTGGAGGTCACGGTTGCCTAGCGGCCGCAGACGGCTCGCGGTCGCCCTCTGGCTCGCTTGCGCCGCCGGCGCGGCCGCCTCCGCCGACGACCCGGCCCAGCTCTTGCGCGGGCGGGCGCTGTTTCTCAAAGACGCCACGCCGCCGTGCGCGCTGTGCCACACGCTGAAGGACGCCGGGGCAGCCGGCGCCGTCGGTCCGGTGCTCGACGAGATTCAGCCCGATGCCGCCCGCGTCGCCACGGCGCTGCGCAACGGCATCGGGGCGATGCCTTCCTACAGGGCCTCGCTCAAGGAAGACGAGATCGCTGCGCTCGCGCAGTACGTATCGAAGGCGAGCGGCGGGCGGAAGTAGCCGACGGCGGGCAAGGCCGGCAGAAGGCCGCGGATCGCAACGGGCGGGAAAAGCCCGACGTCAGTTCCGCTTCGGCGCGAGCGACATGGGGCACGCTTCGGCCTTGCCCCAGTGGCCGGCGCAGATCTGCCGCCTGCACTCGGCGGCTTCGCTCGACTCCTTGCCGCTTCGCGCATCGCAGCGCCCCGCCAGCTGGGCGATGGTCGCGCGCTGCGCCGCGGCGTCGCCGGGGTTGTCGCTGGACAGGCGGGCGAGCATCGCGCTGAGCAACGTCACGTCGGGGTCGCGAGCGGGAGGAGGCGCTTCCGGGCGGCGCGCGCTCGCCGTCCGCGGCGGCGACCTCGCGCTGACGACCTTGGTCCCGTGCGCTGTCGCGGCCCCAGCCTTCCGCCGCGGCTCGTTCGCCGTCGCCACCTTTGCCCGCGGCGTCGAGGCCGAGGCCGTCTTCACTCGCGGCACCGGCGCGGCGGCCGCTTTGGAGGGCGACGCCGGAAGCACCGCTGCCGGACTTTCGGGCCGGGAGAGCACCCGCAAGGGATCGAGCTCCGCCGACCGTTCGATGCTGGCCGGGCCGGTCGCGGAAGCCGACGCGACGGCGGGCACCGGAGGTGCTTGCGGTGTCGCCGCCGGCGCCGAAGCGGCAGCCGGTTCGGGCGGACTCGCGGGCGTTGCACGAGCGACGAGGTCGCTTGCGCGGGTCGCCGTCGCCGTCGCCGTCGCCTCGTCCCGTTGCTGCCACCAGGAGACTGTCGCGACCGCCAGCATCGTCAGCGACAAGGCGAGCAACCAGAGGCGGATGCGGCTCGGCGCCACCTCGCGGTGGCCATGCTCGGCGTCGCCGAGCGCATCGAGCATGCGCAGAGGCTGCGTCGCCTCGCCCTCGGTCGGCGCTTCGCGCGGGGTGGCCATCAGGCTCGGCTTGCCGGGGGTCGGCAGGGCGGGCGGCCGACCGGTGTTCTCGGGGATCGTCAATGCCAACTCCTGTCGTGCGCGATGTTAATGCCCGGCGCGCGCCGGCTGTACATGTTGCTTTGGGAGAGAGGGCCATGCAAGGTGGCCGCGGGCATACTGCCGGGTCCGGCCGCCTCGATCCCTTGCTCGCGATGCTGTTCGTCATTGCCCTCTACTTCGCTCTGGCCACGTTGGCACTCGCCCTGCTGCTCCTGCCGCAGGCGCGCGCCCACGCGGTGGCCTGGGCACATCGGCTCGTCTCCGGCGGCGCCGCGACGCGCCGGCGCGTCTCGGCGCAAGGCCAGCGCGGCGCCAGCCAGGCTGCACGCCAGGTCGGCGTGGCCGCCACCGCCGGGCTCGGCTGGTTCTCGGCACGCCGGTCATGGATCCTGGCGATGCTGGCCTTGCTCGTCGCCGGCCCGCTGCTGGCGCTGGCGTTCGCCTACCGCGGCTATCTCTCGCTCGAAGGCTACGACCACCGCCGCAGCCGGGAAGTGAACGACCAGGTCGCGCAGCTCCTGCGCGGCGAGCAACTGGTGCCGCCGTCGCCGGTGCCGCCGGAGCTGTTCATGACCGTCGAGATCGAGCGGGCCATTCCGATGATCCGCGGCGCAAGCCGGCAGTGGGACCTGCTCGACGGCGAGTTCCGCCAGCGCATGCTCGTCGTCTTCAAGCTGATGCGCGAGCAGCACGGCTACGAGATGGTGCTGCTCGAGGGCTATCGGAGCCCCGAACGGCAGAACCAGCTGGCCGCTCTCGGCGGCAGCGTCACGCGGGCCGGTGCCGGGCAGAGCTACCACCAGTACGGCCTTGCCGCGGACAGTGCCTTCTTGCGCGATGGCCGCATCGTGATTTCGGAGCAGGACCCGTGGGTCGCCGCGGCCTACGCGCGCTATGGCGAAGTGGCCCGTTCGGTGGGCCTCACCTGGGGCGGCGGCTGGCAGAGCATCCGCGACTACGGCCACGTCGAGTTGCGCCGTGAGGGCGTGCTGGGCCGGGCGGTGAATAGACCATGAGCCGCAGGGCCGTTCCATGAGCCGCAGGGCCGTTCCCAGGGCGAATGCCGAAGCGCGCAGCGCGGAGGCCACTCCATGAGCCGCAGGGCCGTTCCCAAGGCGAATGCCGGAGCGCGCAGCGCGGAGGCCACTTCATGAGCCGCAGGGCCGTTCCCAAGGTGAATGCCGGAGCGCGCAGCGCGGAGGCCACTTCATGACCCGCCCGTTCATCCTCGTCGGCGACAAGACCGACCACGGCGGCGTGGTGATCCAGGGCAGCCCGACCAGCGACGTGAACGGCATCGCCATCGCCCGCGTCGGCGACCAGGTGAGCTGCCCGAAGAAGGGGCACGGCGGCACGACCAGGATCGTCACCGGCGACCCGACCTGCATCGTCGACGGCCAGCCGGCCGCGCGCCACGGCGACAAGACGGCGTGCGGCGCGACGCTGATCTCGTCGCAGGCGACCAGCACCGATTGAACCGCTTCGTCAAGGGCGTCGCCCTCTTCGTCGTCATCGCCTGCGTCGTGTGGGTCGCCGTCCTGTGGCGCTGGCAGGCGACGACGCGCGACATGACCACGCAGGACATCGTCGTCTACCTCGGCCTGTTGCCGCTCACCGTGTTCGCGGTCGCGGTTCTCGGCGGCTGGGCCTGGCGCAGCTTCGCGGCGGGCGAGGGCGGGCGTGACGCGAAGGCCGCCGCAGCGCCTGCTGCGACGCCGCCACCGACCGGCGACGAGAAGGAGCGCTACCTGACGGTGCAGCTCCTCTCCGCGCACGTGTCGACTGCCGCGGGCGCATCGGCTTCGGAGCTTCTTTCGGCGGCGCGTGCCGGCGAGCCACGGCCGGCGCTCGACACGGAACTGCGCGACGACGAGGGCCTGCCCCTGCTGGCCGCGCGCATTGCCGCCGTCGACGGTCCTGCGCTGGAACAGGAGGCGAATGAACCGCTCGCCGCGCTCCGCGCGCATCGGCCGGTATGGGCCGATCTGCCCGTACCGGA
>CAXSEJ010000080.1:0-9947 GCA_964236395.1 uncultured Rhizobacter sp. | reverse complement strand
TTCGACCAGGCGCTGCTCGCCGAGGGCGGCCAGCTCGACGATCCGGCCGCCTACGTGCAGCGCGTCAACTCGCTTTTGCTCGCCTGATCAGGCGGGGCTGCCGAGCGGCGGCTCGGCCATCGCCTCGAGCTGCTCGGCGAGGCGCGTGCACTGGTCGGCCCAGTAGGCCGGGCTGGCGAACCAGGGAAAGGCGATCGGGAACGCCGGGTCGGCCCAGCGGCGCGCGATCCACGCGCTGTGGTGCAGCATGCGCAGCGTACGCAGCGGCTCGACGAGGCGGAGCTCACGCCAGTCGAAGTCCATGAAGGCCTCGTAGCCCTCGAGCACGTCGAGCAGCTGGCGCGTCATCGCCGCACGCTCGCCCGACAGCAGCATCCACAGGTCCTGCATCGCCGGGCCGGTGACCGCGTCGTCGAAGTCGACGAAGTGCGGGCCGGCAGCGGTCCAGAGCACGTTGCCCGGATGGCAGTCGCCGTGCAGGCGGAGCGGGCGGGCGGCGGTGGCCTCGAAAGCGGCACGGCAGACATCGAGCGCGCGCAGTGCCAGCTCGTTCCAGCGCCCGGCGACGTCGGCCGTGACCAGGTCCTGCGCGAGCAGGAAAGCGCGGCTCGTCTCGCCGTAGGTGGCGACGTCGATCGTGAGCCGATGGCGAAAGGTGCCGGCGGCGCCGACCGCGTGCAGGCGACCGACGTAGCGGCCGAGCCAGCGCAGCACTTCCGGGTCTTCGAGCTCCGGCGCGCGCCCGGCCTGCCGCTCGGCGACGGCGAAGCGGTGGTCGGCGCCTTCGCCGGCCACCAGCCTCAGCAACGTCGAGCCGGCAGCGACGACGAGGGGCGCATGCGGCGACACCGCGTCGGGCGCCAACCGCAGAGGCGCCGCCACCGGAATCTCCTGCCCGGCCAGCTCGGTGCTGAAGGCGTGCTCCTCGAGGATCTGCGCGTCGCTCCAGCGACCGGGCCGATAGAACTTCGCCACCACCGCACGGCCGTCTTCGAGGAAGACCTGGAAGACGCGGTTCTCGTAGGAATTGAGCTGGATCAGCCGGCCATCGCCGCGCATGCCGACGCCGTCGAGCGCATCGAGCGCAAGGCCTGGCGTCAGCGCGGCGTAAGGCGCCGCAGCCTCGTCGGCGCTAGTGATGGAAGTGCGAGGCCGTGGTGGCCGGGCCGTCGACGACGACCGCGCCGACGTCGCCGCTGTCGTTGGGCCCGTTGTGCCGGCGCCCGGCAGGCCGGGCGCCGCTCACGCCGCCGAGGCCGGAGAAGTCGCTGGCGCCCATGCCGTCCTGGCGGCTGTCGGGCGCGAAGAACGAGTCTTGAAACAGCGACGAGTCCTGCCAAAGCGCGCTGCGTTGGGCCCGACGCGTCGCCACGGTGCTGGCGAGCGAGTCACGGGCTTCGTCGAGGTCTCGTGGCGGCAGCGGCGGCAAGGGGCCGCGCGCCGTGGCGGCGGTGCTGCTCGGCACCAGCAGCTGGAGCTCGGCCGCCGAGGGCAGGTTGTCGACCGGGCAGCGCAGGTAGCGAATGCGACAGGCCCCGAGGACCGATTGCTTGATCTGCAGCACGCGGCGCGAGTTGCCGCGGTCCGTGTCGAGGTCGATCGCCGCCAGCACGCGCCCGTTGGCGCTGCACACGGCGAACGTCACGTTGATGGCGCCGAGCAGGTCGTACCAGAAACGCACCTTCTCCGGGTCTGTCGGCTGCGAAAAGCGCACCAGCGGCAGCTTGGAGAGCACGATGTGGTGAGGCAGGGCCTCGCGGAGCAGTTTATAGACGCGGCGCTCGTCGCTGGTGAAGACCGGCCGCGCCGAAAGCGCCCACTCGATCGGCAGCGGCGTCACACGGCGGCGCCTGCTCACGACCCATATCCCGCCGAGCGCGACGATCGCCAGCACACACAGTGCTGCAGCGATAGCGATCCACGCGATCAACTCCATGGCCGAATCTTGTCTCCTGCGCGCCGGTCCTGCGCGTAGGCGTCAGGTGAAGCCGTGCATGTTAGCGGCGATGTCGTGGCTCAGGCCGATTCTGCGGTGCAGACAGTCGGTGGCGACCCGCCCTCCGGAGCGGCATTCTCAAGAGTCGACGTCGACGCGGGAGTCCTCGGCACCGACGGTTTCCCGAAGCGGTCGCAGCGGATGCTCGGCACGCCGGGTGTGCAACTTGAGCCGGTAGTCGAACTCGGCCGCGCGATCGCCGATGACCTCGTCGAAATGAGAGCCGAACGAGTCGGGCGGCAGCTCCAGCCAGGCTTCCGATTCGGAGCCGTCCCGATGGACGGTCGCGCCGGCGTTGCGAGCGATTTTCAGCATCGCCGTGTTCTCGCTCAGCGCATGGATGAAGAGCGTGTGCACGCCGCGGTTGCGGGCGTGCAGCATGGCGTGCTCGAACAGGCGTGCACCGAAACCGCGCCGCCTCGCCTTGGGCAGCACCGAGACACCGAATTCCGACATGGGCGGTCGGCCACTGTCGACCTTGGCGGGCCGATGGGCGAGGTGCGCCAGGGCAATGAGTTCGAGGCGGCGGTTGAAGATGCCGAAGACCTCGTCCTGGTTGAAGTCGAGGGTGTCGACGTAGCGCGCGATCTGCGCGTCGGTCGCCGCGTAGCCGAAGCGAAGGTAGCGGGAGCGCTCGTCGAGGGCCATCAAGTGGGCTGCGATCCGTTCCCGGTGGCGCGGCGCGAGCGAGCGCACGGGCACCCACGTCCGGGCCTGAATGGGGCCGTCGACAGGCCGCGACGAGCCCGGCACGGTGTCGATGGACGAAATGGTCATGGTTTTGCGTTCCAAGGGTTAACCCGAGTCTATTGCGATCGGTTAGAGAGCGCGCTCCACTGATCCACGTCGCCTCGAGCCAAGACGCTGAATGCGCTTGCTATACTGTTAGGCTTTTCCCGATTCGCCTCGGCGGGAAGCCGCTTCGATAAGAAGCGAAGACGCCCGGACAGCACGGAGACAGCACGAGAGCATGCCTTCACGAAGCGTTGCCGAGTGCCCCGACCGACCGCGTGACAACGAGGCTCCTTTAAGCGACTTCCCATGAAAACCTTCAGCGCAAAGCCCGCCGAAGTGACGCATGAGTGGTTTGTGATCGACGCGACCGACAAGGTCTTGGGCAGGGTGGCCAGTGAAGTCGCCCTCCGCCTGCGCGGCAAGCACAAGCCAATCTACACGCCTCACGTCGACACGGGTGACTTCATCGTCATCGTCAATGCGGACAAGATCCGCGTCACCGGCAACAAGGCCGAAGACAAGGTGTACTACCGCCACTCCGGCTACCCGGGCGGCATCCGCAGTATCAACTTCAAGGACATGCAGGCACGCTTTCCCGGCCGAGCGATCGAGAAGGCGGTCAAGGGCATGCTGCCCAAAGGCCCGCTCGGCTACGCCATGATCAAGAAGCTGAAGGTCTACGCGGGCGAGACCCACCCGCACACGGCGCAGCAGCCCAAGCCACTCGTTCTTCAGGACAACGCGCGATGATCGGAAACTGGAATTACGGCACCGGCCGCCGCAAGTCGTCGGTCGCACGGGTCTTCATGAAGAAGGGCAGCGGCGTCATCCTCGTCAACGGCAAGCCGGTCGAGGAGTACTTCGGCCGGCAGACCTCGATCATGGTCGTCCGACAGCCGCTGGTGCTGACTGCGAACGATGCCGCATTCGACGTGAAGGTGAATGTGCACGGCGGCGGCGAAACCGGGCAGGCCGGCGCCATCCGCCACGGCATTACCCGTGCGCTGATGGACTACGACATGGCGCTCAAGCCCGATCTGAGTCGCGCCGGATTCGTGACCCGTGACGCGCGCGAGGTCGAGCGCAAGAAGGTCGGCCTGCACGGCGCTCGGCGCAGGAAGCAGTTCAGCAAGCGGTGATGTCCGCTGCGGCTGATAATCTCGCTTTGCACGCTTGCTGGAGATTCGCATGAGCGCAGTCGCTGAGAACATCGTCGCCTTTTCGGAATCGGACGCCCCGCCGCCGCCGCTCGTCTTCACGGACAGCGCGGCGAGCAAGGTGAAGGAACTCGTCGACGAGGAAGGCAACCCCGACCTCAAGCTGCGCGTGTTCGTGCAAGGCGGCGGCTGCTCGGGTTTCCAGTACGGCTTCACCTTCGACGAGATCGTCAACGACGACGACACGTCGATGGCCAAGAACGGCGTCACCCTGCTGATCGACGCGATGAGCCTGCAGTACCTGGCCGGCGCCGAAATCGACTACAAGGACGACCTCCAGGGCGCTCAGTTCGTCATCAAGAATCCGAACGCCACCACGACCTGCGGCTGCGGCTCGAGCTTCTCTGCTTGACCGGTCCAGCCCTTCGTCCTTCTGAAACAGCCGCCGCGAGGCGGCTTTTTCACGTCCGCCGGTCCGGCGATCACGAGGCCGGGTACAGGGCGCCCAAGACGCGCGGACCGGCAGCCCCGGTGACCGAGGCGATGTTGCCCGGGAGCCGTTGCAAAAAGGCGCGCGCAAGCCAGGCGAAGGCGCAGGCCTCGACCTGATCCGGTGGCAGCCCGCGCGTGCCGCTGCCGAGCACCGGCAGCGGAGCGAGGTGCGTCGCGACACGGCGCATGAGGTCGCCGTTGAACGCGCCGCCGCCACAGACGACGAGGTCGGGCGCCTCTGGCGCGTGCTGCCGGAACGCATCGGCCGCGGTTCGGGCAGTCAGCTCGGCCAAGGTGGCCTGCACGTCTTCGGAGCGAAGCCGCGAGCGGGCGTCGCTGCGGTCCAGGTGCCCGTCGAGCCAGGCAATGTCGAACAGGTCGCGGCCGGTGCTCTTGGGCGCCGGCCTGGCGAAGTAAGGCTCGGCCAGCAGCGATTGCAGGAGCCGCGGGTCGACGCGGCCGGACGCCGCCCACGCACCGTCGGCGTCGAAGCGCTGCGCCGTGTGCGCCAGGCACCAGGCGTCGAGCAGCGCATTGGCTGGGCCGCAGTCGAAGCCGACGACGGCACCGTGGGCGTCGACGCAGGTCAGGTTGGCGATGCCGCCCAGGTTGAGCACGGCCAGCGGCTCGCCGGCGCGACCGAACGCCGCGGCGTGGAAGGCAGGCACGAGCGGCGCGCCCTGACCGCCGGCGGCGACGTCGCGACTGCGGAAGTCGGCCACGACGTCGATGCCGCTCAACTCGGCCAGCAAGGCGGGTGCGTTGAGTTGCACGGTGTAGCCGGTGCCGTCGAATTCCCGCGGCCGGTGCCGAACGGTTTGGCCGTGACAGCCGATCGCGGCGATCGAGCGTCGTTCGAGTCGAGCCCGTGTCAGCAACTGCTCGATCAACTCGGCCGAGGCCCGGGCCATGGCATTGGCCGCGAGTGCGCCGCGGTGGAATTCGTTGCACGAGGAACGATTGAGGGCGAGCAGTTCGGCCCGGAGCGGCTCGGCGAGATCGCAGTGCGCGTGGGCCAGCACCTCGATCCGCGGCGAAGCGATGTCGAGGCCGAAATCGACCGCCACGGCGTCGATGCCGTCGAGCGACGTGCCCGACATGAGCCCGATCGTGGCGGTGCTCATCGCACCGCGGTCCTTACTCGCCGAGCTGAATGCGGCCGAGGGTCTCGGCGACGTCGAGCTGCGTCCGCGCGGCGCGGGAAATCTGCGCGAAGCGGGCCTTGGCTGCGGGCGAGACCACGGCGGCCTCCGAGGCTTGTGCCACGAGCAAGGGATCCTGCTGAACGCCGTTGATCTTCACTTCGAAGTGCAGGTGCGGGCCGGTCGCCCAGCCGGTCATGCCGACGGCGCCGATGGTCACGCCCTGGTCGACATGCTGGCCCTTCGCGACGTCGATCCGGCTCAGGTGCGCATAAACGGTGGAGCGCTCGTTGCTGTGCTTGATGTGGACGACGTTGCCGTAGCCGTTCTGCCAGCCGGAAAACTCGACCACGCCGTCGCCCATCGCACGCACCGGCGTGCCGAGCGGCGCGCCGTAGTCGACGCCGTTGTGCTGCTTCCAGCTGTTCAGGATGGGATGCATGCGCATCGCGAAGCCGGAGGTCACGCGCGAGAACTCGAGCGGGCTGGTGAGGAACGTGCGCTGCTTGCTCTTGCCGTCGAGGCCGAAGTAGGCGCCCTTGCCCTCGCCGTCGCGGAACCACATCGCGGAAAAGGTCTCGCTCCGGTTGACGAATTCGGCGGCGAGCACCCGGCCGCTGCCCGCGCCCCAGGTGATGGCTTCACCGTCGGCGGTGAGCGCCTCGTAGACCAGGGAGAAGGTTGCGCCGCGCCTGAGCTCGTGCCGGAAGTCGATGTCGGTGGCGAAGATCTCGGCCATCTGCGTGGCCACGGCGTCGGGAATGCCGGCTTCGTCGGTCGCGGCGAACAACGAGGTGCGCACCGTGCCGCTGGCCATCAGCGGCTGCGACGCCAGCGGCGCGATCGCGGTCGAGGCGGTCAGCGTGCCGCCGACGCGGTCGATGCGCAGGCGCGTGAAGTGAGTCGGAAGCTTGTCGTCGCCGGGCGCGGCGAAGCGGGCGACGAGTTCCTCGAGCCGGCCCGACGCATCCGTGCGCACCTGGACGCGCTTGCCGGCCCGGCCTTCGAGCAGCTTGCGCGCGACGGGATCGAAGCGCATGAAGGCGGCCGCAGCCGCGTCGGCGACGTTCAGCCGGGCGAGCAGTGAATCTGCGGTGTCGCTGCCGCGCGTGAGGTCGCCGCGAAACAGGGCGAGGTCTTGGTCGGCCAGTGCTTCGAGCTGGGCGCTGATGTCGGGGGTGACCACCTGCTCGACGACCGTGCGCTTGGGCAGAAGTGCCGCGTCGGGCACCATGGGCGCGACGCCGAAGGCCGCGGCGGCGAAACCGGCCAGGCCGATCGAGACCGTGGCGGCCAGCGTCTTGGGATGCAGGGAGGCGAAGCTGGCAGCGTGCGCCGAAGCGTAGGACCAGGCGAGGTCGAGGGAGGCGGACAGTTTCAAATGGCGCGGAGCGAAGTCGCTCGGATCGGCGGCGGGGCGGTGGCAACCCGGCCTGGGTCAGTCTTCATCGCCGGCAGGCGCCACTAGAATCGTGGGCTTCACCGGCCGTGTGTAGGCGTTGTCTGATCGGCGCTGTAGGACACTGGGCTGGGCAGTATAAGTTGCTCCCCGACGGGGCTCCCACGAATAACCCGTTATTCCGCCGTGAATTCTCTCGACCCCGCGAAACCGACGCAACACCCGGTAACCGAGACCGTGCGGCGGGCGATGAACATCTCCCTGCGTCGGTGCAGCGAGCTCATTCCACAAGACGACTGGCTGGCCAAGCTGGCCCGCGCCGAAGCGACCGGCGTGCCGCTGCGCGCCAAGCTCGGTCTCGACCCGACCGCGCCCGACATCCACCTCGGCCACACGGTCGTGCTGAACAAACTGCGCGAGCTGCAGGACCTCGGCCACACCGTCATCTTCCTGATCGGCGACTTCACCAGCATGATCGGCGACCCGTCGGGCCGCAACACGACGCGCCCGCCTCTGACCCGTGAGCAGATCGAGGCCAACGCCGCCACGTACTGCGCGCAGGCCAGCCTGGTGCTCGACCCGGCGAAGACGGAGATTCGCTACAACTCCGAGTGGAGCGACCCGCTCGGCGCCCGGGGCATGATCCAGCTGGCCGCCCGCTACACGGTGGCCCGCATGATGGAGCGCGACGACTTCAGCAACCGCTTCAGGGCCGGCCAGCCGATCAGCGTGCACGAGCTG
This sequence comes from uncultured Rhizobacter sp., assembly GCA_964236395.1. Lineage (GTDB taxonomy): Bacteria > Pseudomonadota > Gammaproteobacteria > Burkholderiales > Burkholderiaceae_C > Schlegelella_A. The sequence goes on along the minus strand of CAXSEJ010000080.1, from coordinate 2,285 downwards.
CTCTACCCCTTGATGCAGGGCTACGACTCGGTGGCGCTGCGCTGCGATCTCGAGCTCGGCGGCACCGACCAGAAGTTCAACCTGCTCGTCGGCCGAAGCTTGCAGACGGAGTACGGCCAGGAGCCGCAGTGCATCATGACGATGCCCCTGCTGGAGGGCCTCGACGGCGTCGAGAAGATGTCGAAGTCGAAGGGCAACACCATCGCCCTGACCGACACGGCCAACGACATGTACGCCAAGCTGCTGTCGATCAACGACGAGCTGATGTGGAAGTACTTCACGCTGCTCAGCTTCCGAGACGAAGCCGACATCGCCCGGCTGCGCGCCACGACCGAAGCCGGCGCCAACCCGCGCGACGCCAAGGACGCACTGGCCCGGGAGATCACCACCCGCTTCCACAACGCCGCCGCCGCCGACGCGGCTGCGGCCGACTTCGTCCACCGTGCCCGCGGCGGCGTACCCGACGAGATCGAGGCCGTCGCGCTGACCGGCGCGCCGCTCGGCATCGGCGCGGTCTTGAAGCAGGCCCGGCTCGCCACCTCAACGAGCGAGGCGCTGCGCCTGGTCGACGGCGGCGGCGTCCGCGTCGACGGCACGCCGGTGACCGACCGCGGCCTCAAGCTGCCGGCAGGGACCTTCGTGGTCCAGGTCGGCAAGCGCCGGTTCGCGCGCGTCACGCTGCACCCGGCGACCGCCCCGGCCAGTCCTTAGGGCCGCAGTGCAGGTCAAGACCTTGCTGCGCCTCTCGGTGGCGACGGCGATCGCCGCCATCGCCTTGAAGTCGCTGGCCTGGTGGCTGACCGGCTCCGTCGGTCTTCTCTCCGATGCGATGGAGTCGTTCGTCAACCTGGCTTCGGCGCTCTTCGCGCTGGCCATGGTCACCATCGCCGAACGGCCGGCCGACGACGATCACCCTTTCGGCCACACCAAGGCGGAGTACTTCGCCAGCGCCTTCGAGGGGCTGCTGATCGCGGCGGCTGCCATCGCCATCGTCTGGGCAGCCGTGCACCGCTTCACGAACCTGCAGCCGCTCGACGCGCTCGGCGCGGGCGTCGCGCTCACGGTCGCCAGCTCCCTGCTCAACGGCCTGCTCGCCTGGAAGATGATGGCCGCGTCGCGCCAGCATCGCTCGGTGGCGCTGGAGGCCGACGCGCGCCACCTCTACGCCGACGTGTGGACCTCCGGCGGCGTCGTCGTCGCCCTCGTGCTGGTGCAGCTCACCGGCTGGCTCTGGCTCGACCCGGTGGTGGCCATCGGCGTCGCCGTGAACATCGTGCGCGAAGGCGCGCGCGTCGTCTTCATGTCGATCGACGGGCTCATGGACAAGGCGCTCGAGCCCGACGTGCAGGCGCGCATCGACGGCACGCTGGCGCGCTTCGCCGACCACCATGTGCGCTTCGACGACATGGTGACGCGGCGGGCAGGCAGCCGCCGCTTTCTCGACATGCACATGCACGTGCCCTCGACCTGGACGCTGGGCCGCGCCGCCGCCCTGCGTGGCGAAGTCGAGCAGGCGCTGATGAACGACATCGACGGCCTGCGCGCCTCGATCCAGCTGTTGCCGCAGGACGTCGAGGCGCAGTTCAACGCGGTGCCGGGCGGGCGCTGAGCCGCCCGGCGAGCCGGAGCCGAGTCAGTCGGCGTACTGCCCGGCCGCCTTGATCACCGGACCCCACTTGCCGATCTCGGCCTCGACGAACTTCTTGTGTTCGGCACCGCCGAGGCGAGCATCGGTCACGACGACGGCGCCGAGGCCTTCCTCGCGCTTGATGAACTCCGGGTCCTTGAGCGCGGCGCGCAGGGCCGTGTTCAGCTTGTCGGTCACCGCCTTGGCCGTGCCCTTGGGCGCGTAGAGCCCGTGCCAGATGGAGACGTTGAAGCCCTTCAGCCCGGCTTCGTCGAGCGTGGGCAGGTTCTTCAGCGCCGGCGTCGTGAGCCGCTTGGCGGAGGTGACGGCGTAGGCCTTGACCTTGCCTGACTCGATCTGCGTCGTCGTGTTCGTCGTCTGGTCGCACATCAGGTCGACCTGGCCGCCGAGGAGGTCGGTCATCGCCGGCGACGTGCCCTTGTACGGCACCGTCTGCATGTCGATCTTGAGCGAGCTCTGCAGCAGCAGGCCGCACAGGTGCGAGGCGGCGCCGAGGCCGGCATTGGCGAGATTGATCTTGCCCTTGTTCGCCTCCATCCACTTCACCAGCTCGGCGTAGTTGCTGGCCGGCAGCGTCGGCTTGCCGATGAGCGTCATCGGCACTTCGTTGATCATGCCGAGGTACTCGAAGTCCTCG
>CAXSEJ010000079.1:5879-9958 GCA_964236395.1 uncultured Rhizobacter sp. | reverse complement strand
GCCGACCACGATGGCGCTGTTGGCATTGCGCTCGTTGCGCGAGTACTGGCTCATGCCGTTGGTGACGACGCGGCCCGGCTCGGAGGTGGCCGCAACCACGGTGCCGCCGGGGCACATGCAGAAGCTGTAGACCGAGCGGCCATTCCTGGCGTGGTGCACCAATTTGTAGTCGGCGGCGCCGAGCAGCGGGTGGCCGGCCTGCGTGCGGAAGCGGGCACGGTCGACGAGGCCCTGCGGGTGCTCGATGCGAAAGCCGATCGAGAACGGCTTGGCCTGCATCGCCACGCCGCGCGCGTGCAGCATGGCGAAGGTGTCGCGGGCGCTGTGGCCGAGGGCGAGGACGACGTGCCCGGCGGCGATCTCGGTCCGCTCGCCCGTGGCGTTGGCGACGACGAGGCCTCGCACCGCGCCGCCGTCGAGGTGCAGGTCGACCAGGCGCGCGCCGAAGCGCACCTCGCCGCCGAGCCGCTCGATCGTCGCGCGCATCTTCTCGACCACGCCGACGAGCCGGAAGGTGCCGATGTGCGGCCTGGCGACGAACAGGATCTCTTCCGGCGCGCCGGCGGCGACGAACTCGTCGAGCACCTTGCGGGTGAGATGGCGCGGGTCGCTGATCTGGCTCCAGAGCTTGCCGTCGGAAAAGGTGCCGGCGCCGCCCTCGCCGAACTGCACGTTCGACTCCGGATCGAGCACGCCCTTGCGCCAGAGCCGCCAGGTGTCCTGGGTGCGCATGCGCACTGGCTTGCCGCGCTCCAGCACCAGCGGCCGCAGGCCCGCCTGGGCCAGGACGAGCGCCGCGAACAGGCCGCACGGGCCGAAGCCCACGACCACCGGCCGCTCGCCGCTGCCGGCGCCGCCCGTCGCCTTGGCGACCGGCACGTAGCGCGTGTCGGGCGCCGGCCGCACGTGGCCGTCGGCCGCGGCGCTGTGCAGGACGGCGCTCTCGCCGTCGACCTCGCAGTCGATCGTGTAGACGAAGACGATGCCGCTCTTCTTGCGCGCGTCGTGGCCGCGCCGGAAGACGGTGAAGGCACGCAGTGCCGCGTCGGCGACGCCGAGCCGGGCGACGATCGCCGCGCGCAGGGCATCGGCGTCGTGGTCGAGCGGCAGGCGCAGTTCGGTCACGCGCAGCATGGCGTGGCCCGCGTGGTCAGTGGTAGGCGTCGATGCGCTCGGCGCCCATCAGCGGCTCGAGCAGCCGGGCCAGCGGCCGCAGCTGCGAGTAGCGCGTCGCCACCTTGTGCGCGTAGGCGAAGAAGCGCGGCAGGTCGGCGCTGTAGGCCGGCTTGCCGTCGCGGTGCTTGAGGCGGCAGAAGATGCCCAGCACCTTGAGGTGGCGCTGCAGCCCGGTCCACTCGATCCAGCGCCACAGCTCGCCGAAGTCGTCGGGCACCGGCAGCGCCGCCTTGCGCGCGGCCTGCCAGTAGCGGATGGCCCAGTCGAGCTCCTGCTCTTCGTCCCACGAGATGAAGGCGTCGCGCAGCAGCGAGGCGACGTCGTAGGCGATGGGTCCGCGCACGGCGTCCTGGAAGTCGAGGATCGCCGGGTTCGGCTCGGCGACCATCAGGTTGCGCGGCATCCAGTCGCGGTGCACCGCGACCGTCGGCTGGGCCAGGGCGCTGGCGACGAGGGCGTCGCAGGCGGCGGCCCAGGTCGCCTGCTCTTCGGCGCTCCACACGGCCTGGCACTCGGCCGCCACGCACCACTCGGGAAAGAGGGCGAGCTCGCGCCGGAGCAGGGCGTCGTCGTAAGGGGGCAGCGCCTCGGCGGGCACGCGGCTCTGCCACGAGACCAGCGCCGCGAAGGCTTCGCGCATGAGGACATCGGCCCGGCGCGTGTCGCCCGTGGCCTGCGCCGATTGCAGCGCCTGCAGGTAGAGCGTGCTGCCGAGGTCGGCGAGGAGCAGGAAGCCGTTCCCGGCGTCGACCTCGAGCACCGCGGGCGCGTGCAGCCCGGCCGCCGTGATCAGGCCGGCGACGAGCACGAAGGGGCGCACGTCTTCCTGCGGCGGCGGTGCGTCCATGACGATCCGGCTCGAGCCGGCCGCGGTGTCGACGCGGAAGTAGCGGCGAAAGCTGGCGTCGGCCGAGGCCGGCCGCAGCGTCTCGACGAGGAGGCCATGCCGCGGGGCAACGCCGGCCAGCCAGGCGGTGAAGGCGGCCGCCCGCGCGGGATCGGGCCAGGGGATGTCGGAACGGGACGGCACGGTCGGGTCGGGGATAATTTCCATTCTACAAATCGATGCCGGCCGGCCCGCACGGCGGCGCACGCCATCCGCCACCTTCCCCGCATCGGCCGCCGGGCGTTCACGCTGATCTGCACCGCCGCCGCTCTGCATCCGGCGGGCGCGCAGGGCGTCGACGCGCCGACGCCGGCGGCCCTGCAAGGCGCCGCCTCGGTGTCCGCGCCGGCCAGCGCCGCGGCTTCGGCGCTGCCGCTGCCGGCGCTCGATCTGAGGAAGGCCGAGTCGCTGCAGGCACCGGCCCGCGGCGAGGCGGCCCGGCAGCTGCCCATCCTCCTTCGCGCCCGCGAGCTGCGCGCGCGCCCGGAGCTCGACGCCGAAGCCTCCGGCGACGTCGAGTTCCGCCGCGGCGGCGTCGTCATCCGCGCCGACCGGCTGACCTACGACCAGGCCAGCGACCTGGCGCGCGCCACCGGGCAGGTCGTCGTCAGCCGCGACGGCAACGTCTTTTCCGGGCCCGAGCTCGAGCTGAAGGTCGAGCGTTTCGAGGGCTTCTTCCGCACCCCGACCTACCGCTTCGCACGCACCGGCGCCGGCGGCAAGGCCGGACGCATCGACTTCATCGACGACCAGCGCGCCGTCGCCACCGACGCGACGTACTCGAGCTGCAGCATCGACGACGGCAATGGCGACCCGGTGTGGATCCTCCGCGCGCGCGAGCTGCGCATCGACAACGAGAGCAACGAAGGCACCGCCCGCGACGCCGTGCTGCGCTTCTACGGCGTGCCGATCCTGGCTTCGCCGGTGCTCACCTTTCCCCTCAACGACGAGCGCAAGTCGGGCTTCCTGCCGCCGAGCATCGGGCTCGACAGCCGCAGCGGCTTGCAGCTGGCGGTGCCCTACTACTGGAACATCGCGCCGAACCGCGACGCGACCTTCACCTTCGCCGAGAGCCTGCGCCGCGGCCCGTCGCTCGCCGGCGAGTTCCGCTACCTCGAGCCCGCGTTCGCCGGCGAGGTCGACGCCAAGCTCATGCCCTACGACAACGAGGCCGGCCGCTCGCGCTACTCGCTGCGCCTCGAGCACCAGGGCAGCATCCCGTTCGGCGCCAATGTGCAGCTGAAGGTGCTGCGCGTCAGCGACGACGACTACTGGAAGGACTTTCCGCGCGAGGTGAAGAGCGCCACGCCGCGGCTGCTGCAGACCGACCTGCTCGCGACCCGGCCGTTCGGCGACTGGACGACCTACGCGCGGCTCGAACGCTGGCAGGTGCTGCAGACCGAGGACCCGACGACGCGCATCGTCTCGCCCTATGAGCGCACGCCGCAGATCGGCGCCCGCTACGCCGCGCCGTGGGGCGGCGGTTTCGACGTGGCGCTCGAGACCGAGTTCAACCGCTTCTCCAACCCCGACGACCGCTATCTCGCGACCCGGACCACCGGCCTGCGAGTGCATGCGCTCGGCAGCGTGGCGCGGCCCTTCGTCTCGCCGAGCTGGCTGCTCACGCCGAAGGTGTCGTTCAACGCCGCCTCGTACAGCTTCGACGACTCCCTGCCCGACGGCCGGCGCAGCGCCACGCGCGTGGTGCCGACCTTCAGCGTCGACAGCGCGTGGACGCTGGAGCGCGAGACCTCGTTCTTCGGCCGCGCCGTGCGCCAGACGCTCGAGCCGCGCCTGCTCTACGTGAACACGCCGTACCGCCGCCAGAACGACCTGCCGAACTTCGACGCCGCCGGCAAGGACTTCAACTTCGATTCGATCTTCACCGAGAACACCTTTTCCGGCGTCGACCGCGTGTCCGACTCGCACCAGCTGACCGCCGGCGTCACCTCCCGCGTGCTCGACCCGCTGACCGGCGCCGAGGCACTGCGGCTCGGCATCGTCCAGCGCTACCTGT
>CAXSEJ010000079.1:0-5869 GCA_964236395.1 uncultured Rhizobacter sp. | reverse complement strand
GACCAGCGCATCACGCCCGACGACCAGCCGCTGACCACGCGCTACTCCGACGTGCTGGTCCTCGGCTCGACCTCGCTGGTGCCGAACTGGACCTTCGACGCCTCGGCGCAATACAACACCACCACCGACCGCGTCGAGCGCTCCCTGGCCGGCTTTCGCTATTCGCCGGGCCCGTACCGCACCGTCAGCGTCGCCTACCGGCTGGCCCGGAGCCTTTCGGAACAGGTCGAGCTCGGCTGGCAGTGGCCGCTGTTCGGGCCGGTGCGCACGAGCGAGGCGGCCGAGCGGCCGAGCGGCGGCGCCGGCCGCTGCGGCGGCACGCTCTACAGCGTCGGCCGGGTCAACTACAGCACCCGCGACAGCCGCATCACCGACGCCGTGGTCGGCTTCGAGTACGACGCCGGCTGCTGGATCGGCCGCATCGTCGCCGAGCGGCTTTCCACCGGGCGCAGCGAAGCGACCACGCGCCTGCTCGTCCAGCTGGAACTCGTCGGCCTGTCGCGGCTCGGATCGAATCCGCTCAAGGTCTTGAAGGACAATGTCCCCGGCTACCAGCTGCTGCGCGAGGACCGCACGTCGAGCTCGCCGTTCAACCCGTATGACTGATCCGAATCCGCTTCGCTGCCTCGCCCGCGCCGCGTCGACCCTGCTCGTCGCCGGCCTGCTTTGCGCTGCCGGCGCACGCGCACAGACCAGCGACTACATCGTCGTCGTGGTCAACCAGGAACTCGTCACCGCCGCTGAGCTGCAGCAGCGCCTGGCCCGCTTGGGCGAGGAGGCGGCGCGCGGCCGCTCCGCGCTGCCGCCGCCGGCCGCGCTGCGCCAGCAGGTGCTCGACGGGCTGATCGACGAGCGCGTGCTGGTCACCAACGCACGCGAGATCGGCTCCCGCGTCGACGATGCCGAGCTCGACCGCGCCGTCGCGAACGTTGCGACCCAGAACCAGCTCACCACCGTCCAGTTGCGCGAACGGCTGGTCAAGGAAGGCGTTCCGTATGCGAAGTTCCGCGAGAACATCAAGGACCAGATCATGGTCGAGCGGGTGCGCGAACGCGAGGTCTCGAGCCGCATCCGCATCACCGACGCGGAGATCGACGCTTTGCTCGCGCAGCGCCGGGAAGCGGCCGGCGCCAATGCACAGGTCAACGTGGCCCAGATCCTGATCGTCGTGCCCGACGGCACGAGCGTCGCAGCGGCCGTCGAGCTGCGCCAGCGTGCGCTGACGGCACTGAACCGCGTGCGCGCCGGCGAGGACTTCGCGACCGTCGCGCGCGAAGTGTCGGAAGACAGCAACCGGGCGCGCGGCGGCGAGATCGGCCTGCGCCAGATCGATCGTCTGCCCGACCTGTTCACCAAGGCCGTCGCCGGCCTGAAGGCGGGCGAGGTCGCGCCCGAGGTGCTGCGCAGCGGCGCCGGCTTTCACGTCGTCAAGCTGATCGAGCGCACGGACACCGGCCCGTTCACCGTCGTGCAGTCGCGCACGCGCCACATCCTGCTGCGCCCGTCGGCCGAGCTCACGGCCGAAGCGGCGGCCCGGCGGCTGCTCCAGTTCAAGCGCGACATCGAGTCGGGCGCGCGCACCTTCGAGCGGCTGGCTCGCGCCAACTCCGAGGACAGCAGTGCGGCCCAGGGCGGCGATCTCGGCTGGACATCGCCCGGCGCCTTCGTCCCCGAGTTCGAAGAGGCGATCGGCGAGCTGTCGATCGGCGGCTTGTCGGAGCCCGTGGCCACCCGTTTCGGCGTGCACCTGATCCAGCTCGTCGACCGGCGAGAGATCGCGCTCGAGCCGAAGCAGCAGCGCGAGCAGGCCCGCAACATCCTGCGCGAGCGCAAGTTCGAGGGCGCGTATGCCGAATGGCTGCGCGACCTGCGCGGCCGCGCCTACATCGAGCTGCGCGACCCGCCGCAGTAAGGCGCGTGGCGCAGTTCGCACGCAAGCGTTTCGGCCAACACTTCCTGACCGACCTCGGCGTCATCGAGCGCATTGTCAGGAGCGTCGACCCGCGGCCGGAGGAGCGCCTGGTCGAGATCGGGCCGGGGCGCGGCGCAATCACGGCGCCGCTGCTCGCGCGCTGCGGCCGCATGACGGTGATAGAGCTCGACCGCGACCTGGCCGTCAAGCTGCGAAGGAACGCGGCGCTCGAGGTCATCGAGGCCGACGTGCTCGCGGTCGACATCGCCGCGCTGGCGAGCCGCGACGGCGTGGCCACGCCGCTGCGGGTGGTCGGCAACCTGCCCTACAACATCTCGACGCCCATCCTCTTTCATCTGCTCGAGAGCGCCGGCCACGTCGTCGACCAGCACTTCATGCTGCAGAAGGAGGTGGTGGCGCGCATGGCCGCCGGGCCGGGCAGCAAGACCTACGGCCGGCTCAGCGTGATGCTGCAGTGGCGCTACGAGATCGAGGCGCTGTTCGACGTGCCGGCCGAGGCCTTCGAGCCACCGCCGCGCGTCGAGTCGGCCGTCGTGCGGATGGTGCCGAAGGCCGACACAGGTGCCGTCGACGCAGCCCTGCTCGGCACGGTGGTCACGGTGGCCTTTTCGCAGCGCCGCAAGCTGCTGCGCCACACGCTCGGCCGCTGGCTCGACGAGCGCGGCGCGAGCCCGCCGTTCGATGTGCAGCGTCGCGCCGAAGAGGTGTCGGTCGCCGACTACCTGAGTCTCGTCGCCGCCCTCGAACCTCGAGAAGCCAAATAAAAGCGGCCCCGACGGGGCCGGCCCCTTCCTCCCGGAGGAAGGGGTTGGGGAAAGAGCAAATCCTGTCAGCCGAACGGCGTGTGGCTGACCGCGGCTACGCCGCAGTCAACCACATCGCCGTGTCGAACGCGCTGCTCATCAGCGGCATGTTCGCGCCGAAGCTGCTGTTCGCCGCCGTCTTGGCAGCTGCTTTCACCGGCTTGTCGCCTGCATTGACGCCGTTTTCGCCTGGGGCCACATCCGTAGCCCGCTCCCATGACCCTGATTCCTGGGAGCGGGCTACTGAAAAGAATAGAAGCACCTGAACGGTACTTTGCGCTCCGCCCAGAAGTCGGCAGCGTCGCGAAACACGTCGAGCAACTGCTCGCGGGCTTCGCGGTCGAAGCGCGGGTTGTCCGGCAGCTGCTCGAGCACGACGACGAAGCCGGGCTGCGGTCCGGCCTTGTGCACGAGGTCGGTCATGCAGTCGAACAAGGCGTCGAGGTTCTTGCCGAAATGCGCCGGAAAGAGGAACGCTTGCGCAATGCTGTCCAGCACGTCCTGCTTGGATTGGGCCGCCGTCAGATTCACATAGAGGAAATGCTGATCGGCGTGTGTCGCCGCGTGCATCAAATCCTCGACGCGATAGGCGCGGATCGATTGAACGATGTTTGGACGGACTGTCTGCAAGAGCATGTCGCGTTCCTCCTGGTCAAAGAAAATCTCTGCGGCACTCATGGCGTGATGCGGTTGAAGCTGTTGTAGTGATTGGCGGTGTAGTAGCAGGCTTGCGGCGCCGTCGCTCGGCCGCCGCAGACCAGGCGGCGGGCGCCCCGGTCGCGCGATCCGGGCGTCGCCACGGTGTATTCGCGATAGAAGCCACGTGGCTCGGCAGGCAACCGGCGCTCGCGATTGGCGAAGACGATGCCGTCTTTCGGGTAGGCGAACGGACCGCCGTTCAGCACTTGCCGGTGGACCGATTGCGCCTCGGCGGGCAACTGCGCCAGGGCGATAGACGCCGCACTCGACGCCGTGCTCGCCCGCTCCCGTGCCTGCACCGGCGCGACCGACAGCAGCCCTGAGACGACCAGCCCCGCTCCCCATCGGAGCAGTGGCCGCCACGGCTGCAGCCGACCAGACAAAACCACGGGAAATCCCCAAAAGATGTTGGGTAGATGTTACCGAATCAGGGCGCAAATCTCAAGGTATGCCTCTTATTTGGGCAAAAGGCGACGGGATTAAGTGGGTGCCTGCTTCCAGGCCAGGATATTGGGCAGAAGCAATCAACGAGCAGCGTTCGCATCCGCCACGGTCAGCGCCGTCATGTTGATGACACGACGCACCGTCGCGGACGGCGTCAGGATGTGCACCGGCTGGGCCGCGCCGAGCAGCACCGGGCCGATGGCGATGCCGCCGCCGGCGGCGGTCTTGAGCAGGTTGTAGGCGATGTTGGCGGCGTCGATGTTGGGCAGCACGAGCAGGTTCGCCTCGCCGCCGAGGGGGCTTTCCGGCATCAGTTCGTGCCGGTAGTGGGCGTCGAGCGCGGTGTCGCCGTGCATCTCGCCGTCGACTTCGAGCCAGCTCGCCCGTGCCTGCAGGATGGCGAGCGCGTCGCGCATCTTGACCGCCGAAGGCTGGTTGCTCGAGCCGTAGTTGCTGTGCGAGAGCAGGGCGGCTTTCGGTCGCAGGCCGAAGCGCATCATCTCCTCGGCGGCCATCACCGTGATCTCGGCAACCTGCTCGGCGGTCGGGTCGTAATTGACGTGGGTGTCGACGAGCATGACCTGGCGCCCGGGCAGGATGAGCCCGTTCATGCAGGCGTAGGTCCTGGCGCCCTCGCGCAGCCCGATCACCTGGTCGATGTAGTGCAGGTGCATGGTCGTCGAGCCCCAGGTGCCGCACAGCATCCCGTCGACCTCGCCGGTCTTCAGCAGCATCGAGCCGATGAGGGTGAGCCGGCGCCGCATCTCGATCTTCGCCAGTTGCGCGGTCACGCCCTTGCGCGCGGTCAGCCGGTGGTACGTCTGCCAGTAATCGCGAAAACGATGGTCGTCTTCGGTGTTGACGAGGTCGTAGTCGCGGCCGGCGACAAGGCGCAGCCCGAAGCGGACGATCCGCTGCGCGATGACCTCGGGTCGGCCGATGAGCGTCGGGCGGGCCAGGTTTTCATCGACCACGACCTGAACGGCTCGCAAGACGCGCTCTTCTTCGCCCTCAGCGAACGCAACCCGCTTCTTCTGCGCCAGCTTGGCCAGATTGAAGATCGGCCGCATGGTCGTGCCCGACGCGTAGACAAAGGTCTGCAGCTTGTCTCGGTAGGCCGCCATGTCGGCGATGGGCCGGGCGGCGACGCCGGAATCGGCGGCCGCCTGGGCGACGGCCGGGGCGATGCGCATCATCAGCCGGGGGTCGAACGGCTTCGGGATGAGGTAGTCGGCGCCGAAGCTGAGCGTCGCCCCGGCATAGGCGGCGGTCACGACCTCGCTCTGTTCGGCCTGTGCCAGGTCGGCGATGGCGTGCACCGCGGCGATCTCCATCTCGACCGTGATCGTCGTCGCGCCGGAATCCAGGGCGCCGCGGAAGATGTAGGGGAAGCAGAGGACGTTGTTGATCTGGTTCGGATAGTCGGTTCGCCCGGTCGCGACGATTGCGTCGTTGCGGACCGAATGCACCTCCTCGGGCAGGATCTCGGGCGTCGGGTTGGCGAGCGCGAAGATCACCGGGTTGGCGTTCATCGTCGCGACCATCGCCGGCTTCAGCACCCCTGCGGCCGACAGGCCGAGAAAGATGTCGGCGCCGGCGACCACGTCGGCGAGCGTGCGGTGTTCGGTCGGCTGGGCGTAGACGATCTTGTCTTCGTCCATCAGCTCGGTGCGGCCTTCGTAGACGACGCCGGCGAGGTCGGTGACCCAGATGTTCTGGCGCGGGATGCCGATCTTCACGAGCAGGCCCAGGCAGGCGAGCGCCGCCGCGCCGGCGCCCGAGGTGACGAGCTTGATCTCGTCGATCTTCTTGCCGCTCACCTTCAGAGCGTTCAGCACACCGGCGCCGACGACGATCGCGGTGCCGTGCTGGTCGTCGTGGAAGACCGGGATCTTCATGCGCGAGCGCAACGCGCGCTCGACGTAGAAGCAGTCCGGCGCCTTGATGTCCTCGAGGTTGATGCCGCCGAAGGTCGGCTCGAGGGCGGCGA
>CAXSEJ010000078.1:0-10006 GCA_964236395.1 uncultured Rhizobacter sp. | reverse complement strand
CCGGCGCCAGGCCGCGCGCCTGCAGCGCCTGCATGTCGAGGTCGACCGAGATGAGGCGGCTCTTGCCGCCGTAGGGACCGGGCACAGCGACGCCGGGGATGGTGATGAGCTGCGGCCGGACGACGTTGGTCGCGGTGTCGAACAGCGTTTGCTCGGGCAGGCTCTGGCTCGACAGGCCGAGCTGCACCACCGGGATGCTCGACGCCGAGTACTTGATGACGAGCGGCGGCGACATGCCGGGAGGCAGTTGGCGCAGCAGCGTTTGTCCGATCGCCACCACCTGCGCGATCGCCGTCTGGATGTTGGCGGTCGGCTGGAAGAAGACCTTGACGATCGAGATGCCGGCCAGCGAGGTCGACTCGATGTGCTCGATGTCGCTCACCGTCGTGGTCAGGCTGCGCTCGGTCTGGCCGGCGATGCGCTGGCCCATCTCGGTGGCCGGCAGGCCGTTGTAGTTCCAGATGATCGAGATGACCGGGATGTCGATCTCGGGAAAGATGTCGGTCGCCATCGTCCGCAGCGCGAACGGCGTCGCCAGCACGATCAGCATCGCCATGACGATGAACGTGTAGGGCCGCCTGAGTGCCAGCTGAACGATCGACATCGGAGAAACGGCCCGCGGGAAACGGCAATGATAGGCAAGGCCGCCCTGGCCGTCGGCGCTGTCTTACCGGCGGGTGCCGGCTTGTCCCACAGCCTCGCGTCGAGCCGTCAAATATCGTGTCCCACGGTGCCGATCGCGCACCGTTCCTTTCACTCTTTTTCAGGCTCAGTCATGGTCACCTCCGCTCCCGCTTCCGCCTCCGAAGCCCTCGACGTGGCCAAGGAGCAAACCGCCTCTGCGCTCGACAAGCTGCGCGAGCAGACCGACGCCGTGGTGCAGCGCGTTCGCCCGCAGCTCGACGTCGTCGCGAATTACGCCCGCGACGAGCCGACCAAGGCGCTTCTCATCTCCGCGGCCACCGGTGCGGCTTTGATGGGCCTCGTTGCCCTGATGTCGAGGCCCAGCCGGCGCCTGCCCGACTCGGACGATGTGCGTGAACTTCAGCAGGAAACGCGCGACTCCGGCAACTCGCTTCTGGCCACCATTCGCGATGCCGCCCTCGACCTCGCCGGCCGCGCCCACAGCGCCGCAAACGACGCTCTCGACACGGCGCACAAGTACGTCGAATCGAAGCAGTCGCGGGCGAGCGGCGCAGCCGACGGTGCCGTCGGCAAGCTCGGCGACACGGTCACCGACGCATGGAAGACGCTGCGCGACCAGGCGACGAAGAAGGCCGACAAGCTTCGCCCACCGCTCGACGCGGCCGCCGGTTACGCCAAGGATGCCGCCGGCTATGTGAGAGAAGAGCCGGCGCGTGTCGCGTTCGGCGTCGCTGCGGTCGGTGCCGTGGTCGTCGGCCTGCTCGCCCTGATTCGAGGCTCGGAAAGCGATTACTGACGGAACGCGTCGGCCCCGAAGGGGCGCGCGTGAATAGTCGCCACTTCGCGGCCGCCGAATCGACGAACGGGTGCTGTCGGTAGCGCGCCGTTCGCACGTCTTACACACGCCTTACACGTCTCGCGCAGGGCACCGGGCAAAGTTTGCCCCGTGCTCATGATGCGGGAGTCGGGTGTGAAGCTTCGAACAAAGATGACGGCGGCCGTGGTGGCGGTGCTCATGGCCGCTTGCGGGGGTGGCAAAAGCGACAGCGACGACAGCGGCGGCGTCGTCGTCATCAGCCCGCAGGGCTATCAGGCGGGACCCGGGCCGCAAGGCGGCGCGGTGCTCTACAGCGACTTTCGCGCCGGCAAGAAGCTGGTGCTGCACCAGCGCGACGCCAAGGCGGTGACTCCGGCCCGGCTGCGCGACCGACTGGCGACGATGGACGTGGCGCTCGACGCGTTCGACGGCACCTTCCTGAAGCTGCCCACCGTCTCCGACGCGATCATGAAGGCGGCGCCGGTGAGCCTGGCGACGATCGCCGGCGAGCTCGAGCCGGTCTACGGCTTGAGGCCGGCCAAGCTGCGCTTCAACTTCGCCGTGGTCACGATGCAGCGTGACCTGGACCCGTTCGACGACTGGACGCCGGTGCTCGCCAACGTCACCAACCTGGCGCGGGTGGCCAAGGGCGCAGGCCTCGTCGGCGTCGTGATCGACAACGAAAGCGCCGCGGGGCTGCGCGCCAGCTATCCGTACGACATCAAGTTTCCGGAAAAGTCGATCGAGACTTACCGGACGCAGACGCAGATGATCAGCAAACAGATCATGCAGGCGATCGTGGCCGAGTTCCCCGATGCGGTGGTCGTCGTCTTGCGCGGCGCGGCGGGCGCCGAGCCCAAGTCGCCGCCGCATCTCGTCAACCTCGAGACCGAGTCGGCGCCGCTGCTCGGCCCGTTCTTCGCCGGCTTCGTCGAAGGCAGCGGTTCGCGGTCGCTCGTCGTCGATGGCGGCACCGACTTTGCCCTGCGCACCGACGACCAGTTCGCCGCCTCGGCCGCCTGGCGCAAGTCGGGTCTGCCGTCGCCGGAGACCGACAGCGCCTTCCTGGCACCGGCCATGCGCGCGAAGTGGTCGGCGTCGGTGAACACCTCCTTCGGCGTTCGCGACTCGGACGGTGCCCACGGCAACCTGCTGCCGAACGTGCCCTTGCTCTTCGCGAACACCGTGCTGTCGGCCCTGAGAGGCGCCGACACCTTCGTCTGGGCGTCGTTCGACGGCACCGACATGACCGCCGCCGCCGCCACCGACCCGTTCGCCACCGCGGCGCGACAGGCCAAGGCGGCGCTGGCTTCGCCGAACGCCCACCTGGCGCCGACGGCGGCCGGCTCCGGCTCCGGGCTCATGGCGCAGTACTTCTCCCAGATCACGACGTACGGGGCCGAATACGTCGTCGGGACCGAGCTGGTGCAGACGGTGGTCGATCCGACGATCGACTTCGACTGGAACGCGAGCGGTCCGGTCCACACCCTCCTCGGCGACCAGCGCGAGAACATCGCGGTCATCTGGACCGGCTACCTCGAAGCGCCGGCCACGGGCCCGTACACCTTCGTGTCGTCCACGGACGACGGCATGACCGTCACGGTCGGCC
The DNA here is from genome assembly GCA_964236395.1 of uncultured Rhizobacter sp. Classification (GTDB taxonomy): domain Bacteria; phylum Pseudomonadota; class Gammaproteobacteria; order Burkholderiales; family Burkholderiaceae_C; genus Schlegelella_A. Next base: position 6,935 of record CAXSEJ010000078.1, on the reverse strand, counting down.
AGACGCTGGTCGTGGATCGCTACAGCTTCCAGGGCGAGGCGGAGGCCACCGGGCTGACCGTCAACCTGGTCGCCGGCGTGCGCTATCCCGTCAAGGTGCGCTGGTTCCAGGGCAACGGCGGGGCCGGGGCGCATGTCTGGTGGATACCGCCGGGCGAAACCCTGCGGGTGCCGCTGCCGACCGAGCGTCTCTACCCGGCGTACTGAGACGGACCGAACGCCGCCGGCCCGCGCCGGCGGCACGGCACTTGCCGACCTCCTGGATTCCCAAACCAGGAGCAAGCGCAATGTCGCACGTCCCGTTCAAATTCGCCCTCGTCGCCGGCCTGCTCGTCGGCGGCGTTTCCGTCTCTGCGCAAGGAGCTCCGTCGGCCGTCGACAAGACGTTCATGACCAAGGCGGCCGTCGGCGGCATGGCCGAGGTCGAGCTCGGCAAGGTGGCACAGCAGAAGGCGGCCAGCGACCAGGTCAAGCAGTTCGGCTCGCAAATGGTCGACGACCACACCAAGGCGAACGACGAGCTGAAGCAGATCGCCAGCGCCAAGAGCGTCACGCTGCCGGCCGCCCTCGACGCGAAGCACCAGGCCGTGATGACCAAGCTGCAGAAGCTGTCGGGCGCCTCCTTCGATCGCGCCTACATGGCCGAGATGCAGAAGGACCACAAGGAAGACATCGCGTTGTTCGAAAAGGAGTCGCATTCCGGCAAGGACGCGGACCTGAAGGGCTTCGCCACGAAGACACTGCCGACGCTGAAAGACCACATGAAGATGGTCCACGACACGATGTCGGCCATGAAGACCGCGTCGCGCTGACCGTCCTCAGCCGGCGGCCCGCAGGCGCTCCTGTCGGGCCGCTTCTTCGTCGCGGGCATCGTCCACGACGCGCAGGACGCCGTCCACATCGACCGGTGCGAGACGGTTTTCGAATCGGCCGGTGAGGGGCGTCGCCGGTTGCAGGATGCCGCGGGTATAGAGCGACCAGATCTCGGCGCCGTACTCCGTGGCGAGCAGATCCGGGGCGAATCGGCCGAAGAAGTCGCGCAGGTTCGCCACATCGCGCAGCAGCATGCGCTGCGCGTGGTTGTTGCCGGCCGCATCGACGGCCTGCGGCAGGTCGATGATCACCGGGCCGTCGGCCGCGAGCAGGATGTTGAACTCCGACAGGTCGCCGTGGATGACGCCGGCGCACAGCATGCGCACGACCTCGCCGATCAGGCTGGCGTGGTGCGAGCGCGCCTCGTCGGCATCCAGCGCCACGTCGTTGAGGCGCGGCGCCGCGGCGCCGCCGGCATCCACCACCAGCTCCATGAGCAGCACGCCGTCGTGGAAGTTGATCGGCTTCGGTACGCGCACCCCCGCCGCGGCCAGGCGGTACAGCGCGTCGACCTCGGCGCTTTGCCACGCCGCTTCCTGCGCCTGCCTGCCGAAGCGGGTGCCCTTGGCCATCGCCCGCGCCTGCCGGCTGTTCTTCACCTTGCGGTTCTCGGTGTAGGAGGCAGCCTGGCGAAAGCTCCGCTGCGTCGCCTCCTTGTAGACCTTGGCGCAGCGCGTCTCCTCGCCGCAGCGAACGACGTAGACCATCGCCTCCTTGCCGCTCATCAGCTGGCGGACGACGGCGTCGATCAGGCCCTCTTCGAGCAGGGAGCGCAGCCGCTCGGGCGCCTTCACGAAGCCGGCGCCGATCCGTCGCCGGCGAGCGCGTCGAGCCAGCCGGGCTGCGGCCACTCGTGCAGCTCGGCGACGCGCCGCGTGACCCACGCCGCCTCGGCTTCGCTGAAGGCGGCCGGGTCGGCCCGAAGGCCGTCGTGGCAGCGCTGCAGCGCGTCGTCGGTGCTGTCGCCGTCCTGGTGGCGGGCGGCGAAAAGCGCGGCGGCGTGCAGGGCCACGTCTTCGCAGATCTCGTGGCGCGCTTCCATGGCCGCGCGCGTCAGCGACGCCCGCCCGTGCCGCGAATGCACGGCGAGAAAGGACTCGGGCACGAGCGTCTGGTTGTGGTCGTAGTGGTCTTGCATGGCGTGCCTGGGCGCGAAAGGCTACACCGCCCGGCGGCGGGTGGTACAACCTCGGCCTTCTTCAAACCTGACACCGAGGGCAACGACATGAGCGCCGACAAGGACCGCGGCATCCGCCGAGTGAAGCAGAAGCGAGCCAAAGAGCAGAAGAAGCAGGCGCGCGAGCAGCGCTCGGCGGCAGCCCCGACGGCGCCGGTGCCGGAGGCCGCGAAGCGCTGAGCGCTTCGCAACCGCAAGCTTCACATCACCCAGTGGATCTTGCCGTGCAGCGCCGGAACGCCACCTTCGCAGCGCTGTTCGAATCGAAGGTCGATGGCGGCGAGGTTGCTCCCGGCATAGCTCACGCTGTCGACGACGAACCAGCCTGACAGCTTGTTGCAGCCTCTGCCGTAGCCCGACCAGTCGAGGCCGCCTCGCGTCGCATTGTTGAACGGCCATCGCTGCAGCCCGGCGTAATAGCCCGGCTGCAGCGGCGCGATGGAATTCATGCCGACGAAGGTGCCTCGCCAACCGGTCGGCGCGTCGACCAGCACGGTGACATCGCGCGCCGAACCCGTCACGGCGAGCATCGACGTGGCGGGCGTGTAGACGGTGCTCGCGCCCTGGCCGATGTAGTCGCCGACGTCGCTTTGCAGATAGACGTAGTTGCCGCTCGCCGGCGTGGTGCCGACAGCGGGTGCCCACAAGCCCGTGGGCGGCGGGCTCTGCGGGCCAGCCGGCGCGGTCGGGTCGCCGCTGGCCCAGTGGACCTGCCCGCGCAGCGCAGGGGCCACGCCTTCGCAGTGCTGCTCGAAGCGGAAGTCGATCGAGTCGATCACGCTGCCGACGTAGCGGATGCCGTCGATGACGAACCAGCCCTTGAGCGTGTTGCAGCCGCGGCCGTCTCCCGTCCAGTCGAGGCCGCCGCGTGCCGGGTTGGAAAAGGGGGCTCGCCTCAGGTCGGCGTAGTAGCCCGGCACCAACGGCGAAACGCCGGTCATGGCCTTCAGCTGGCCGCGCCAGTCGACGTCTCCATGGACTGCGATGTCGACGCCGTCCGTGCCTTGGGCGGCGACTGAAAGCGTCGCGTCGGCCTGGGTGTAGAGCAGGGTCGCACCGGCGCCGACGTAGTCGCCTGCGTCGCTCTGCAGGTAGACGTAGTTGCCGGTCGCGGGGGTCGTGCCGGCCGGAGCGCGCCACAGCTCGGCAGGAGCTGGGGCGACGGGGCCGGGCGGCCGCGTCCCGTCACCGGCGGTCCAGTGGATCTGCCCGCGCAGCGCCGGCGCCATGGCGTCGCAGTGCTGCTCGAAGCGAAGGTCGATGGCGGTGAGCGCGGTGCCGACCGCGGTGTCGACCGCGGTGTCGACCGCGGTGTCGACGTAAGTCACGCTGTCGATGACGACCTGCCCCGACGAACTGCAGCCGCGGCCCTCGCCGTACCACATGAGGCCGCCAGCCGGGCCGCCCTGGTACGGGGTGGTGAAGGCGTAGGTCCCAGGCTGCAGGCGGGTGTTCCCGGCAGGCAGCAGGAAGACGGCGTCCCAGCGCTCGTCGCCCTCCACGCGGACCTGGAGCTGGTTGCCTGCGGCAGTCAGCGTCAGCACCGAGTCGGCCTGGCTGTAGAAGTGACCCAGCCCTTGACCGATGTAGTCGCCGGGGTCGCTGCGCAGAACCACGAACGAAGGCGCCGCCGGCCCGGCCGGGACGACGGTGGTGGCGGTGACCGTCGCCACGTTGTTGCTCGCGACCGGGTCGCCTGCCACGCTCGCATACATCGTCTCGCTGACGGTGCCCAGCGCGCTCGGCGCGACGGTGGCCGACACGGTGAACACGACGCTCCCGCCAGGGGGCAGCACCGAGATGCTCATGCGGGCGCCGAGGGTGGCCGGGCACACCGCACCGCCGGCGGCCGCACAGCCCATGGCGCCGAGCGACTGCTGCGGGCCGACGGCATTCTCGAGACCGACGCGGCTCGCCGTGTCGGGCCCTGCATTCCTCACGGTCATGGTGTAGGTTGCAGTCTCGCCGCTGGCGAGCGGCGCCAGCGGGCCGGTGCCGGACACGCTCACGTCGGCAGTGAATGCCGTGACCACGACCTGCGCGGTGCTGTCGCTGCTCGGCACCATGTTGTCGGCGCTCACGGCGAGCGTGCTGACGATCGCACCGCTGGCGCCTTGCACGACCGCGGCGTTGAGCTGAAAGACGACGCGGCCGTTCGGCGGCAGGCTCGCGACCGTCAGGGTGAGGGCATCGGCGGGGCATGAAGCGCCGCCGCTGGCCGTGCACGTGACACCGGTGCGTTGCAGGCCGGCGCCGAGCGTCGCCGATGCCACGACCCGCGTCGCCGCCTGCGTACCGATGTTCGCCACGGCGACGTCGATCAGCACCGCGCTGCCGCTGCCCGCGGTCGACGCCGAGGTCGTCGCGGTGACCGTGACCCGGCTGCCGTCGCCATCGTCATCGGCCGAACCGCCTCCCCCGCCGCAGGCGGCCAGCCACAGCGCCAGCGCGGCGCCCGTCCATGCATGCAACTTCATCGCTGATCCCTCGTCGTTGCCGACAGTCTGGCCGCGACTGTCGTGGTTGGGCAATCCGGACCGGACGGAAGGCGACGGACAATCCGGCCCGTCACAAGGAGGATCGACGGATGGACATCGGAGCCCTGCAAGTCACCTTGCGCCGCTTCGCCGCGGAGCTGCTCGCCGTGGCCGACCAGACGGCCATCAGCCTGCGCGACGGTCCGGAGGCGAAGACGCATGTCTTCGTCGACTGGGAGAACGTGCAGCCCGGGGAGGCGGAGTGCCTGGCGCTCGTGCCCGAGGCGACCGATGTGTGGCTCTTCCACGGGCCGAATCAGAAGAACGTCGCGGAGCAGTACGGCTCGTTCGGCACGCGCGCGACCGAGGTGCGAATCGCCCGCACGGGCAAGAACGCGCTCGACTTCCACCTCTCCTTCTACATGGGCTACATCGCCTCCAAGCACCCCGACGCGCGCTTCGTCGTGCTGTCGAACGACAAGGGCTATGGACCGATGCTCGACCACGCCAGGGAGCTCGGCTTCATCGCCAGCCAGAGCGGCGTGGGGGCGGGCAGAGGGGCGCGGGCCGCGAAGAAGGCACCGGCCCGCAAGGCGGCTGCGAAGCGGGCGCCCGCGAAGAAAGCGGTGGCGACGGTGGCCGTCGCCGCGGCGCCGGTGAGGAAGGCGGCGAAGAAGGCGCCGGCGCGCAAGTCCGGAGCCGGCAAGACGCCCGAGGCCGCGCCGCAGAAAGCGTTGCAAGCCACGCCGCGCAAGGCGTCGACGGCGAAGAAGTCGTTCGACCAGGTGCTCGCGCTGCTCAAGAAAAGCGTGCCCGCCAGCCGGCCGCGCAAGCACGCCCGGCTGCTCGCCTACGTCGCCTCGCGGCTCGGCGTCGAGGCGGAGGCAGGTGCGGCCGAGGCGATGCTGGCGAGGCTCGTCGAGGAGGGCAAGATCGCCGTCGACGAGAAGTGGAACGTGAGCTACCGGCTCTAGCGTTGCGTCAGGGCCGCTCGTCGGCGTGGCCCTCGTGCCCGCCGCCGGCCATCATGCCCATGCCGGCGCCACCGCCGCCCTGACCACCGCCGCCACCGCCCCGCCCGGCGCGCGCCGCGGCGCCTTCCTGGCGGCCGCCGCCGCCCCGAGACCCGCCGGAGGCGGGCCGGGCCGGCCCTTGTCGGGGCATGGCGAGGTCGACCGGCACGGCGTCGAGATCGAGCACCTCGCGAATGAAGCGGCGCAGCGACACGACGATGTCCGCCGTCTCGACGCGGCGGCCGGCGGCCAGCTCGGTCGCTGCGTGCACGGCCAGCCGCACCTGCTCCTCGGTGCCGAGCAGGATCACGTCGGAGAGAGCGGCCTCGACGGCGTCGCGCACGCGTCGCCGCCGTTCGGCGCCGGGGGCGTCGATCGCGGGCGACGGTCCGGTCGCGGGACGCGGCTCGTCGTCGTCTTCCAGGACGGCGTCGACCGGCGCGACATCGTCCGCAAGCGGTTCGGGCACCTCCCGCGTGTCGCGCCGATGTGCCGGGTCGACCGACAGGCTGCCGGTGAACGAGCCGCCCAGCATCTTGTAGGCGGCGATGAGCGTGCGCAGCCGCTCGTTGATCTGCCGGTTCTCGCGTTCGCGCCGCTGCTGCACCGTCTGCATGACCAGCAGCCGGATGCCGACCATGACGAGCGTGACGACGCACAGGCCGAGGACCGTGGACAGCAGTCCCTGCCAGGAAGAGAAGTCGAGGTTGCGCATCGTGCCGATGATGCCGTGTGGTTCGTATGAAGGGCGTCAACGCCCGTTGGCGAAAATGCCCGGCCGTCGACGATTGCGCAGGCGTCGGAGCAGAGCGGCCGCGCTGCCGCGCACCTCACCCCTTCTTCGCCCAGGCACTGCACCAGCCTTTCGCCGCCACCTGCTTGCCCGCGAACAGCGGGCACGGACCGGCGGCGTCGCCGGGCTTGCCCTGATACAGCGCGCAGTTGGCGCACATCTGGCCGGCGGCGTACATCGGAAACTTCTTCGCGTCGGCCTTGGTCGCGTCGTTGACGTAACCCAGGGCGACGGCCTGCGGCTCCTTCTCGTTGACGAGCGGGAGGGCCTGGGCGGTGGCCCGGCTGCCGGCGGCGGCGGCCGCACCCGTGGCGGCGACGCGCAGCAGGAAGGTGCGGCGGGATGGGCGGGAAGAGGTCATGCGAAGGTCTCCAGTCGTGGTCAGAGGGAATGCACTGCGGCCGCTGTCGTGGGCTCGGGCAACGCCGAATCATCGCCCGGGTCGGCCGCCGACCTCGTCGCGCCCGTTGTGTCAGGCGTCCCGCCCGCCGCTAGTGCGCCGCAGGCGGCGGCGAGCCGACCTTCTTCGCCCGCGCCCGCGTGCGACCTTTGCCGCCGACGGGCTTGACCGGGCTCGGCGCCGGCACCTCGGCCACCGCCTCC
>CAXSEJ010000077.1:0-10085 GCA_964236395.1 uncultured Rhizobacter sp. | reverse complement strand
ACCGCCACTTCAAGGGCACGACCGACGGTCGCGACACCGAGCTCGGCACCAAGGCGGCCGAGGGTGCCGGCATCGGCGGTGCCATCGGCGGCAGCTTGGGCGCCATCGCCGCGGCCATCGCGGCGATCGGAACGACCATCGCCCTGCCGGGTCTCGGCCTGGTCATCGCCGGTCCGCTGGCGGCTGCCATTGCCGGCGCCGGCGCCGGTGCGGCCACCGGCGGCATCGTCGGCGCGCTCATCGGCTGGGGAGTCCCGGAAGAGCGTGTCAAGCAATACGACGAGGGCATCCGCGACGGCGGCATCCTGATGGCGGTGCGCCCGAAGAACGATGAAGACGCGAGCTTTTTCGAGAATTCGTGGCGCTCGAACCGTGGTGAGCACGTGTACCGGTGATCGCCTCGGGCTGACGACCGGCCGCTGCTGCGGCCACCGACGATCAACCCGGGTTGATCTCGAGCAACTCGATCTCGAAGTGCAGCGTGGCGTGGGGCGGAATCACTCCGCCCGCGCCACGTTCGCCGTATGCGATCGCCGGCGGGCACACGAGCTCGGCCTTGCCGCCGACGCGCATGCGCTGCACGCCCTCCGTCCAGCACCTGATCACGCGGCCGAGCGGGAAGACGGCCGGTTCGTTGCGCTTGTACGAACTGTCGAACTCCGTGCCGTCTTGCAAGGTGCCGCGGTAGTGCACCTTGACGCGATCGGCCGCCGTCGGACTCGGCCCGGAGCCCTGACGAAGCGTGCGGATCACGAGGCCGGAGGCCGTCGTCACGGCCGGGGCGGCCGACGCGGCGGATGCCGGCTGTGCCCTGGCGCTCGCCGGCAGGGCCCCGCAGACGAGCGATGCGATGAGGCACGAGATGACCGGGTTCTTCATCGCCGCATTGTCATGCAGCCGAACGTTGCTTCGCGTACGCTCGACCGCTCACCTGGCCAGGAACTCCCCATGAAGAAGCTATTTCTCGCCGCGCTGCTCGTCGTTTCCACGGCCGCGATCGCACAACCCGAGGCCACTTCCATGCGTCTTCGCGGCACGGTCGAAAAGGCCGACGCGACGACCCTGGTCGTGAAGCTGCGCAGCGGTGACTCGGTCTCGCTGAGCTACGCCGACAACTTCGGTGTCACCGAGGTGCTGCCGATCGATCCGGCCGCCATCCAGTCGGGCACGTTCGTCGGCACGGCCGCGGTCGCGGCTGCCGATGGCTCGCTCTCGGCGCTTGAGGTGCTGGTCTTTCCCGAGGCCGCGCGCGGCACCGGGGAAGGCCACTCGCCGTGGGACCTCCAGCCGGGTGCCACGATGACCAATGCCACGGTCGCCTCGGTCACGCCCGAGGCCGGCGTGCGCGTCCTGACGCTGCGTTACAAGGACGGCGAGAAGACCATCCGCGTTCGCGACGGCGTGCCCATCGTGACCTTGAAGCCGGCCGACCGGTCGCTGCTGGTGCCGGGTGCACGTGTCATGGTCGTCGCGCAGGTGCGCGACGGCAATACGGTGGCGATGCGTGCGCTGGCCGGCCGCAACGGCTTCGAGCCACCGATGTAGCCGAGCGGCTACTTGCTCCAGGTCTCGCGCAGGCTCGTGATCCGGTTGAAGACCGGCTTCGCCGTGTCGTGATCGACCCGATCGGCAACGAAGTAGCCATGGCGCTCGAACTGGAAGCGGTCTTCGCCGCCGGCGCCGGCCACTGAGCGTTCGACGAAGCCGCGCACCACCCGCTTGCTGTCCGGGTTCAGGGCCGACTGCAGGTCCTGGCCGCTCGTGTCCGGCTGGGCATCGACGAACAGGCGTTCGTACAGGCGCACTTCCGTCGCCAGGGCGTCGTGGGCCGAGAGCCAGGTGATGGCGCCCTTGACCTTGACCGCATCGGCGCCGGGCGTGCCGCTGCGCGTGTCGGCAACGATGGCAGCGAGCACCGCGATCACCGCGCCGTCGGCGTCCTTCTCGACGCCCGTGCACTCGACCACGTAGCCGTACTTCAGGCGCACCCGGTTGCCGGGGAAGAGGCGGAAAAAGCCCTTGGCCGGCGTCTCGGCGAAGTCGTCGCGTTCGATCCAGAGCAGGGGGCCGAGCTCGAACGAGCGCTCGCCCGCTTCCGGCCGTTGCGGGTGCACGGGCGCGCGGCAGGCTTCCCGGTGCTCGTCGCTGCCGAAGACATCGGCCCAGTTGACGAGCTTCAGCGGCAGCGGGTCGAGCACCGCCATGGCGCGGGGTGCCTTGGCATCGAGGTCGTCGCGCAACGCGATGTCGAGGCTGGCGTAGTCGGTCCAGCCGCCGGCCTTGCTCGTGCCGGCCCGGTCGCACATGAGGCGGATCGACTCCGGCGTGTAGCCGCGCCGGCGCAGGCCGGCGAGGGTCGGCATGCGCGGGTCGTCCCAGCCGTCGACGGTTCGCTCGTCGACGAGCTGCCTCAGCTTGCGCTTGCTCGTCACCACGTAGGTGACGTTGAGCCGGGCGAACTCGTACTGGTGCGGGCGCGGCCGGGCAAGCAGGCCGAGCGAACACAGCGTGTCGAGCAGCCAGTCGTAGAACGGCCGCTGGTCCTCGAACTCGAGCGTGCAGATCGAATGGGTGATGTTCTCGAGCGCGTCTTCGATCGGATGCGCGTAGGTGTACATCGGGTAGATGCACCAGCGCTCGCCCGTGTTGTGGTGCACCGCCCGCTTGATGCGGTAGAGCGCCGGGTCGCGCAGGTTGATGTTCGGGCTCGCCATGTCGATCCGGGCGCGCAGCACGGCCGCGCCGTCGGCGAGCGCGCCCGACTTCATGTCGCGCAGGCGGGCCAGGTTCTGGGCGGGCGTGCGATCGCGGAACGGGCTGTCGGTGCCCGGCGTGGAGAAGTCGCCCCGCGAGGCGCGCATCTCGTCGGCGCTCTGCTCGTCGACGTAGGCGTGACCGGCCTCGACCAGCGCCTCGGCGGCGCGGTACATGAAGTCGAAGTAGTCGCTGGCGAAATAGAGGTGCGAGGTCGTCGCCTCGTCCGCACGGGCCGGCTCGGGCGCGTGCCAGTCGAAGCCGAGCCAGCGCACGGCGTCGATGATCGAGTCGACGTACTCCTGCTCTTCCTTTTCGGGATTGGTGTCGTCGAAGCGCAGATGGCAGATGCCGCCGTAGTCGCGCGCCAGGCCGAAGTTGAGGCAGATGCTCTTCGCGTGGCCGATGTGCAGGTAGCCGTTCGGCTCGGGCGGAAAGCGGGTGCGGATGCGGGCCGGGTCGGGTGGTGCGCCGGCGTGATGGGCCGCGTCGCCCGGCGTGCCTGCGAAGCGACGGCCGGCGTAGGTGCCCTCGGCCAGGTCGCGCTCGACGATGTGGCGCAAGAAGTTGCTCGGGACGACGGGTTCCTTGGCAGCGGTCATGTTCGGCGAGGAAGGAAGTGGTCGATTTTAAGTGGCAGCGACACGTGCCTTTACCTTGCGAAATGGTTGTGCAGTCAACGACGGGCCTTGGCCGGCACGTTGTGGACAGCATGCGTGCGCCCTCGCGTGCGCGTTCAGGAGCCTCGCCATGAAGCGTTCAGTCATCCTCGCCGGCCTCGCCGCCGGTGCATTGCTCGCCACCGGTGCCGCCCATGCCGGCAACGTCAACTGGTCCATCGGCATCAACGTGCCTCCGGTCGCCACCTACGTCTCGAACGGTCGGGGGTACTACAGCGAGCCGGCTTATTACGCCGCGCCGACGTACGCGCCGCGGCGCTATTACCGCGAGCCGGAGCGGGTGGTCTACGTGGCGCCGCCGCGGGCGTACGCGCCGCCGCACGTCTGGCTGCCGCCGCTGCCGCCGCTGCCCCGTCTGCCGCCGCTGCCTTGGGCGCACGGCGGCGGTCATTTCGTCGGCCACTGGGACCGCGGCCAGCGCTGGGAGAACGAGCGCGGCGACCGGCACGACCGCGACGACGGGCATCGTCGCTGAGCCGAAACGGCCTACATCGCCTTGAAGAGGTGGGCATGGAGGCGGCTCACGGCGAGCTTCTCGGGCCGGCCGCGCAGCACCAGGCCGAGCTTGCCGGCCTCGTCTCGCATCGCGGCCGAGATCGCGTCGGCCCGGACCACGGTGCCGCGGTGAATCTGCCAGAAGCGCGCCGGATCGAGCAGCGGCACGAGTTCGCGCAGCGACGTGCGGATCAGGTGCTCGCGCTCGGCGGTCACGACGCGCACGTACTTGTCGGCCGATTCGAAGTAGACGACCTCGGCGACCGGCACCAGGTAAATGGCCGAGCCGACGCCGGCCTGGATCACCTGCAGCGGCACCCCGGCGGGCGGCGCGGAGGCAGGCCCGGGCGCCGTTCCGAGAAGACCGCGCAGTTGTTCGACGATGCCGCCGAGCTCCGCCCCGTCGCCCGCAGCGCGTGCCCTCGCCGCCAGCGCGGCCTGCACGCGTGAGCAGGTGACGGCGAGGCGCTGCCGGTTCACCGGCTTGAGCACGTAGTCGACCGCGGCGCGCTCGAAGGCTTCGAGCGCGTACTGGTCGTAGGCGGTGACGAACACGATGAGTGGGAAGGGCGCGCCCGCGTCGGGCCAGTCCTCGGCCAGCGCGCGTGCCGTGTCGAGCCCGCCCAGGCCGGGCATGCGGATGTCGAGGAAGACGACGTCGGGCGTCAGGGCCAGACAGCGGGCCAGTGCCGTCTCGCCGTCGCCGACGCTGGCCACGACCTCGAGCTCGGCCCAGAGGCCGTGCAGCTCGGCGGCCAGGCTCGCCGCCAGCAGCGGCTCGTCTTCGGCGATGAGCGCGCGCGCCTTCACGGTGACGGCCGGGCGCCGGTGACGAGCGGCAGGCGCACGGTGGCCAGCGTGCCGCCGGCATCGCCACCGAGCGGCTCCAGCGTGAACGACGCAGCCGGCCCGTACAGCGTGAGCAGACGCTCGCGCACGTGGGCCAGACCGAAGCTCGACGGCAGGGCGGCGCCCCGGCCGGCGCCGATGCCGTCGTCGCGCACCGTGAGCACGAGCGAATCGCCGTCGCGCCGGGCCTCGACGTCGATCCGCCCGCCGGCGACCTTCGGCTCGAGCCCGTGCTTGATGCAGTTCTCGACCAGCGGCTGCAGCAGCAGGGGCGGCACGCTGGCCGAGGCGAGTTCCGTCGGCAGCGCGAAGCTCGTCTGCAGGCGCGGCCCCATTCGGATCTGCATCAGCGCCAGGTAGTCGGCGAGCCGGGCGAACTCGTCGGCCAGCGGATGCACGCGCTCGCGCGATCCGGCCAGCGAGGCGCGCAGGAAGGCGATGAGGTGGTCCAGCATCGACTGCGCCCGGGCCGCGTCGACGCCGATCAGCGCGCGCAGGTTGGCCAGCGTGTTGAACAGCATGTGCGGCTCCAGCTGCGACTCGAGCAGCATCAGCTGCTGCTCCGCGGCCTGCCGCTGCGCCCGCTCGACCTCGGCGCGCTGCGCCGCGATGACCTCGCGCGACTGGAAGAAGTAGGTGATCGTGACCGCCGGCACCAGGGCGATGACGAGCAGCGAGAGCGTCTGCCGCGAGCTGGCGTTGAAGGGGCCGGGCAGGTGCATGTCGAGCAGGAAGTTGCCGATCTCGTTGCCGACCGCGTAGCCGAGCACTGCGCCGACGACGACGATGGCGATCATCCAGAGCGCGCCCGGCCAGCCCCGGGCGGAGACGGCGGCACCGGTGACCGGCGCGGACCGCCAGGCGGTGACCGCGCCGCGCGCCGTGTCGATGAAGAACCAGATCGTGACCGAGATGCAGAGCGAGTACACGAGCGTGTGCCAGAACGACTGCTGCGAGAGCGCCCACATGCAGAACGCCACCAGCACGCCGCCGACCGCCGACTTGACGCCGCGCAGGGCGAAGCCGCGCCAGTGCCGAGGCGGCGGTGCGGCGGTGTTTTCGTGGCCGGCGGCGGGCAGCATCGTGGCCATTCTCGACGCGCTCACCGGGCGATGCGGCGGGCGTTCCAGAGCTGCAGTCCGCGCGCCGCGAACACGCCGCTGAACAGGCCGAATGCGAAGCTGAAGGGCAGGGCGAAGGACGTGTCGGCGGCGTACGACGGGTGCATGGCGAGCGAGACGCCGGCGACGTACTTCGTGGCGAAGAGGGCCAGGATCGCCGTCATCGGCAGCCAGCTGCCGGCGATGTGGACGCTGGCCAGCGACTCCGACCAGCGCGCCTCGGGCCGCGGCAGCCAGGCCTGCGCCGCGCCGAGGGCGGCGGCGATGCCGGCCAGCCAGGCCACGACGGCGGCCGGGCCGAAGCCGAAGGCACTGCCGACGCCGGCGAGCGAGAGGCCCAGCATGGCGATCGGCAGCAGGGCGGCGCGGCGCACGCCGATGCGGCGCGGGCGAGCCTGCGAGACGCCGAGCGCGACGAGGCCGGCGAGGAGGAACCAGACCCGCGCCGGGGTGGCCAGGAGGATGTGCAACAGCATGGTGAGCTCCGTGTCGTGGATGGGATGGAGCGCACTGTGCCGGCCGGCCCGCCGGCCGCCGAGCGCCTTGCGACGAAGCGCGCGGGACAGGCGCGAATCGGCCGTGACGCGGCGCGAAGGGTCGTCGGGGCGCGGCTATATTCGTTCGACGCCGCGCCCCGGGTGCGCGGAGGGGGCGCGATGAGCGAGCCGGAGCAGGCGGTGACGGGGGCGATCGGTTCGCGGGCCGCGGCGCGGACGACGATCGGGCGCGCCATCGCGGCCGCGACCACCCTGGCGCTCGCGGCCTGTGCGTCGACGCCGCTGCCGCCCTGGCCGGCGAGCCGGATGGGCGCCACCGAGCCGACGCCGGCAGCCCAGGCACCGACGGGTGCGTCGCCGGTCGTCGTCGTGCCCGCACCGGCGCCGCCCGCACCGGCGCCAACGACGCCCGCGCCGATCACTGCACCGATCACTGCACCGATCGCAGCACCGATCGCTGCGCCGACCGCTGCACCGATCGCTGCCCCAGCACCGTCGTCCGCCAACAGCGGCCCGCCTTTGCCCGTGCCGCCGCCGATGAGCCCGGCGGTCGTGGCCCGCTTCCCCGAGCCGGCGCTGACCTTCGCCACGCCGGCCTTCGCCGCGGGCCGGCAGGCCTTCACGCACAGCGGCGAGATCGCCGACCTCCTCTACGGCATCGAGCGTGCGAACGCCATGGTGGCGTCCCGGCGCACGGAGGTGCGCGTGCTCGGGCTCGGCAGCTCGCAGAGCGGCCAGCCGCTGCAGGCGATCGTGTTCTCGCGGCTGCCGACGCCCGACGCCACGCCGGGCACGACCGCCACGCCGCCGCGCCGGCCGTCGGTGCTGCTCGTGGCCGGCCAGCATGGCGACGAGCCGGCGGGCACCGAAGCGCTGCTCGTCGTCGCACAAGAGTTGGCCGCAGGCCGGCTCGACACCGCGCTCGCCAGCGTCGACGTGGTGCTGGTGCCGCTCGCCAACCCGGACGGCGCGGCCCTGTTCCAGCGCGCCGCCGCCGACGGCACCGACGTCAACCGCGATCACCTGTTGCTGCGCACTCCCGAAGCGCAGGCGCTGGCCCGCCTGCAGGTCGACTTCGCGCCCATCGTCGTGCTCGACCTGCACGAGTACCCGGTCGGAGGCGCCTTCGTCGAGAAGTTCAATGCAGTGCAGCGCTTCGACGCCCTGTTCCAGTACGCCGCGGTCGCCAACCTGCCGCCCTTCATCACACGGGCCGCCGAGGAGTGGTTCCGCCTGCCGCTGCTCGCCGGCCTGCGCAGCGCCGGGCTGAGCGCCGACTGGTACGCCACCACCTCGGCCGATCCGGCCGACAGGAAGCTGTCGATGGGCAGCGTGGCGCCGCACGTCGGCCGCAACGCCGCGGGGCTGCGCAACAGCGTGAGCCTGCTGGTCGAGACGCGGGGCGGCGGTCTCGGCCGCGTCGACATCAAGCGCCGGGTGCAGACCCAGCTCGTGGCGGCGACGAGCGTGCTCGCCAGCGCGGCGGCGCACGCGGCCGACCTCGTCAAGCTGCGCCAGTTCGTCGACCGCGACGTCGCGGCACGCGCCTGTCGCGGCGAGGCGGTGCTCGAGGCCACGTCGACGCCGAGCGAATACGTCCTCTCGGTGCTCGACCGCGAGAGCGGCGCGATCCGCCGCATCGACGTCGCCTGGGAATCGGCGCTCGCCCTGCGCCCGTTGAAGAGCCGGGCACGGCCGTGCGGCTACTGGCTGGCGGCCGGTGAGACCGAAGCGGTGCGGCACCTGCGCCTGCTCGGCGTCGAGGTGATGCAGCTCGACGCCGGGGCGGAGCTGCGCGGCGAAACCTACCGAGAGATCGCGCGCCAGCCGGTCGGCAGCGAGGCGACCCACGCCGGCGCGGCGACGCGTGTCGTGGTGCAGACGGTGCCGGCGCTGCTCGAGATCGCTGCCGGCGGCTATTACGTGTCGCTCGAGCAGCCGCTCGCGAACCTGGCCATCGCGGCCCTCGAGCCCGAGGCGCCGGCCAGCTTCACGGCGAACCGCCTCGGCGGCGGCGTCGCCGGCCTGGCGCGCATACTGCAGCGCCCCGACGTGCGCATGGTCGGCGTGCCCTAGCCGCTGGCGCCGGCGGAGCGGCTCGCGGGGCCATTCGAGGAGTGACATGAGCGCCATGACCACCGACGCGACCGGAACCGATTCGCGCAGCATCTACCGTCACCGGCTGCCGGTGCGCCTGATGCACTGGATCAACGTCGTCTGCCTCGTCATCCTGCTCGGCAGCGGCCTGAACATCTTCAACGCCCACCCGGCGCTCTACTGGGGTCACGACTCCGTCACCGGCAGGCCGTGGCTCTCCATCGGTTCGGCAAACACCGCACGCGGTCCCGTCGGCATGACGCGAATCGGCGAAAGCACCTTCGACACCACCGGCGTTCTCGGCATCTCCGCGGTCGACGGCGCCGTCACGGCGCGCGGCTTTCCGAGCTGGGCGACCATCCCCGGGCCGCAGTGGCTCGCCATGGCCCGGCACTGGCACCTGTTCTTCGCCTGGCTCTTCGTCGTCAACGGCGTCGCCTACGTGCTCTACGCGATCTTCAGCCGCCACCTCGTCCGCGACCTCGTGCCGACGCGTGCCGAGCTCCGCGGCATCGGCCGCTCCATCGTCGATCACGTGCGCTTCAAGCACCCCGGCGGCGAAGCGGCCAGGCGCTACAACGTGCTGCAAAGCCTCGTGTACCTGATCGTGATCTTCGCTCTGCTGCCGCTGATCGTCTTCGCCGGCCTGGCGATGTCGCCGCGCCTCGACGCCGCGTTCGCCGGTTGGGTCGACCTCCTCGGTGGCCGCCAGTCGGCCCGCTCGCTTCACTTCCTCGCGGCCGCTGGCCTGGTGCTGTTCACCCTCGTGCACGTGTTCGAGGTCGTGGTCGCCGGGGTCTGCAACGAGATGCGCTCGATGATCACCGGCTGGTACCGGCTGCCCCGCGACCGCACGGCACGAGACGAGGTGCGCCCGTGACCGCCCGGACCTGCACCTTGATGCGCGCCCGCCAGCGCGACCGGCGCCACCTCTTGCGCAGTGCCGTCGCGGCGGCCGGTGCGGCCGTGCTCACCGGCTGCGACCGGCTGTCGAACAACGAAGCCTTCGTCGAGACGCTGAAAAGCGCGCAGAAGCTGAGCCATGCCGCCGGCCGCGTCGTCGCGCCCCGCGCCGCCATGGCACAGGAATTCAGCCAGGCCGACGTCGCCCCGGTGATGCGCGCCAACGGCTCGCTCGACCCGACCGACGCCGACTACGTCGCCTTGCGCAATGCCGGCTTCGCCGCTTACCGGCTCGCCATCGGCGGCCTCGTCGAGGCGCCGGCCGAGTTCGGCCTCGAGCAGCTGCGCGCCATGCCGTCGCGGACGCAGATCACGCGCCACGACTGCGTCGAAGGCTGGAGCTGCATCGGCAAGTGGAAAGGCGTGCCGCTCGGCGGCCTCCTCGAACGGGTTCGGCCGAGGCCGGAGGCGAGGTTCGTGCTCTTTCGCTGCTACGACTCGATGGACGGGCCGAGCCTCGACGGGCGCGACTCGCGCTACTACGAGAGCATCGACCTCGACGAGGCGCGCCACGCGCAGACGATCCTCGCCTACGACCTCAACGACAAGGCGCTGCCGGTGGCCAACGGCGCCCCGCTGCGCTGCCGCGTCGAGCGCCAGCTCGGCTACAAGCAGGCCAAGTACGTGCG
>CAXSEJ010000076.1:0-10183 GCA_964236395.1 uncultured Rhizobacter sp. | reverse complement strand
CGCCCGCCGCGCCCGGCATGCGCTCCGGCACCATCCTCTACATCGAGGACAACGCCGTCAACGTGCTGCTCGTGGAGGAGCTCGTGAAGAGTATCGGCGGCATCGAGATCGCTTCCGAGCCGACGGGCGAGGCCGGCGTGGCGCGTGCCGTGCAGCTCCGGCCCGACCTCGTCCTGGTCGACCTGCAGCTGCCCGACTTCGACGGCTTCGAGGTGCTGCGTCGGCTCCGTGCCGACCCGGCGACGTGCTCGATTCGCTGCATCGCCCTCTCCGCCAACGCCATGCCCGAAGACGTCGATCGCGGCCTGGCGGCAGGCTTTGCCGGCTACTGGACCAAACCGATCGACTTCGGCCACTTCATCGGCGAGCTCACGACCCTGTTCACCGCGAAAACCGTCCGGCAGGACGTCGACGAGGTCGCTTAGGCCGGCGTCGCCTCGACCAGACCGCGCTGGCGCAGCATCGGCCCGGGCGTCGGCTCGCGGCCGCGAAAGGCCCGATAGGCCGCGCCCGGCTCGAGCGAGTTGCCGCTCGAATAGATGTAGCGCGCGAGTCGCGTCGCGACGGCGGCATCGAACGGGTTGCCGGCTTCGACGAAGGCCTCGTAGCCGTCGGCGTCGAGCACCTCGGCCCACAGATAGACGTAGTAGCCGGCGGCGTAGCCTGAGCCGGAGAAGAGGTGCTGGAAGTGGCTGAGGCGGTGGTTGACGCCGACGCCGCTCGGCAGCCCGAGCCGCTCGAGCTCGGCGCGCTCGAAGGCGACGACGTCGATCGGCCCTGCGCTGGTGCGGGCGTGCACGGCCATGTCGACCAGGGCCGATGCGGCGTAGCGCACGGTCTCGTAGCCCTGGTTGAAGTGGCGCGCGCGGTGCAGCCTGGCGATGAGCTCGTCGGGTATCGGCTCGCCTGTAAGGTGGTGGCGGGCGTGGCGCTTGAGCACCTCCGGCTCCTCGAGCCAATGCTCGAAGAGCTGCGACGGCAGCTCGACGAAGTCGCGCAGCACGTTGGTGCCGGAGACGACCTGGTACGTCACGTCCGAGAGCAGGCCATGCAGGCCGTGGCCGAACTCGTGGAACAGGGTGCGCGCGTCGTCGAAGCTCAGCAAGGTCGGCTGCCCCGGCGCGCCCTTGGCGAAGTTGTTGTTGTTGACGATGACCGGCAGCACCGGCGCGCCATCGTTCGCATTGCGCGTTTGCAGCCGATAGGCGCTCATCCAGGCGCCGCTGCGCTTGGTGGGCCGCGCGAAATTGTCGTGCAGGAAAACGCCGATGGCGGCGCCGCCCCGCTGCACCTCGTAGGCCTGGACGTCGGGGTGGTAGACGGGCACGTCGGGCCGGGCGACGAAGCTCAGCCCGAACAGGCGCGACGCGCAATCGAACGCCGCCTCGACCATGCGGTCGAGCGGGAAGAAGGGCTTGATCTCGGCCTCGTCGAGATCGAAGCGCACCTGGCGCACCTTCTCGGCGTAGAAGCGCCAGTCCCAGGCCTCGATCGTTGCCGGCTCGCCGCGCGACAAGGCAAGTGCCTCGAGCGCCTCGCGCTCGCCGAGAGCGCGTTGCCGGGCCGGTTGCCATACGCTCTGAAGCAGCGCGTTCACTGCCGCCTGGCTGCCGGCCATCGTGTCGCTCATGGCGTAGTCGGCATACGACGCGAAGCCGTGCAGGCGTGCCTGCTCGAGCCGCAGGGCCAGGATCTCGGCGGCGACGGAGCGGTTGTCGTTCGCGCCGGGGTGCTCGCCGCGCGACGTCCAGGCGCGCCACGCCCGCTCGCGCAGGTCGCGCCGCTCCGAGAAGGTGAGAAAAGGAACGATGTGCGAGCGCGACAGCGTGATCAGCACCGCCCCCTCGGTCTCGATGCCGCGCTCGACGGCGGCCTGGCGCGCAGCCGCACGAACGAACGGCGGCAGACCGGCCAGATCGTCGTCGCCGGCGAGCACCAGCTCGAAGGCCGACTCGTCGGCCAGCACGTTCTGGCCGAAGCGCGTGGTCAGCTCGGCCAGGCGTTGCATCACCTGCGCGTAGCGCGCCTGCTCGGCCGGGCCGAGACGAGCGCCGGCGCGCACGAAGTCGGTGTGGAAGCGTTCGAGCACGCGCCCTTGCTCGTCGCTCAGGCCCAGCGCGGGACGACGCGCGTGCAGCGCATCGATGCGAGCGAAAAGCCCCGCGTGCATGGAGACGCGGCTGGAGTGCGCTGCGAGCCGTGGCGCGAGCGAGCGCTCGACGGCCTGCAGCTCGGCCGAGGTTTCGCTCGCCGCGAGATTGAAGAACAGGCCGTTCACGCGATCGAGCGGGCGGCCGGCGCGATCGAGCGCCGCGACGGTGTTCTCGAAGCTCGGCGCCTCTGCCGAGCCGGCGATGGCGTCGATCTCGGCCAGGTGCTGCTGCGTGGCCAGCGCATACGCGGGTTCGAAGTGCGCCGGCTTCACGGCCGGAAAAGGCGGCAGGCCGTAGGCGCCGATCCAGGGCTGGAGGACGGGGTTGGCGGCGGCGTCGTTCATTTCTTGCGCTGCAGGTCGTCGAGATCGCGCTCGTCGTAGCGACGATCGCCGCAAGCCTTCTCGTAGCCGTCTTGCGCCGCCTGCACGACCTGGGCCTGGCCGTTGTAGGCGTCGACCTCGGCCCGGTAGGCATCGACGCGGGCGCTGCGTTCGTCGACCTTGGCGTTGTACCCAGCGACCGCTTCGGCGCTGGTGCGATCGAGCGTGGCCAGGGCGTCGGCAAGGGCAGCACCCGAGCGGTCGATCTCGGCCTTCTCGGCGGTGATCTCCGCCTTGGTCTTCAACGCCGTGTCGGTCTGGCGGCGCAGCTGCTCCTTCTGCGTGACGCATTCGCGGAGCTGCGCCGGGGTGAGGATGCGGTCGTTCGACCTGGCGGGAGGAGGCGCAGGGCGGACCTTTTCGGCCGCCTGCGCGCCGCCAAGGCACGCGGCGAGGACGGCGGCCAACGCGGCGCGAAGCGCTGACGAAGAGTGCAAGGTCATGGTCGGGAAATCATGCCACCACGGCTTGGCGCATCGTCACGAACTCCTCGGCGGCGGTCGGGTGAATGCCGAGGGTCGCGTCGAACACGGCCTTGGTCGCGCCGGCCTTCATGGCCACGGCGAAGCCCTGGAGGGTTTCGCCGGCGTCGGCGCCGACCACGTGCAGGCCGACGACGCGGTCGCTGGCGTCGTCGACGATGAGCTTCATCAACGTGCGCTCGGTGCTGCCGGAGAGCGTATGGCGCAGCGGCTTGAAGTCGGTGCGGTAGACGCGCACCTTCGCGAAGCGGGCCCGTGCCACCGCCTCGGAGAAGCCGATGGTGCCGATGTTCGGATGGGTGAACACCGCCGTCGGGATGTGCGTGTAGTCGACCTTGCGCTCGCTGCCGCCGAACAGGTCGTCGACCAGCGACATCGCCTCGGCAAGCGCCACCGGCGTGAGCTGCACGCGGTCGATCACGTCGCCGACGGCGTAGATGCCGGGCACGTTGGTGCGGTAGCGCTCGTCGACGACGACCGCGCCGTTCGGCGCCAGCTCCACGCCGACCTCGGCCAGGCCGAGCGAGGCGGTGTTCGGCGCCCGGCCGGTGGCGTAGAGCACCGCGTCGGCGACCAGCTCGCTGCCGTCGGCGAGCACGACGCGTCGTTCGTCACCGGCGCGCTCCAGCGCCGCCACCCTGGTGCCGACGCGCACGTCCACACCCTTCTTGCCCATCTCCGCGGCGACGAAGTCGCGCACCTCGTCGTCGAAGCCGCGCAGGATCTGCTCGCCGCGATAAAGCAGCGTCACCTCGGCACCGAGGCCGTTGAAGATCGAGGCGAACTCGCAGGCGATGTAGCCGCCGCCGACGACGACGAGGCGGCGTGGAAACGCGGCCAGGTCGAAGATCTCGTTCGAGCTGATCGCCAGCTCGCCGCCGGGCACCTCCGGCGGCACCGGCCAGCCGCCGGTGGCCACCACGATCCGCTCGGCGCGGTAGCGCGTGCCGGCAACGTCGACCTCGTTGGCGCCGCACACGCGGCCGCGGCCCGGGATCACCGTCACGCCGGCACCCGTCAGCAGCTGGCCGTAGATGCCGTTGAGGCGGGTGATCTCGCGCGCCCGGTTGGCCTTCAACGTCGTCCAGTCGAACCTCGGCGGCTCGGCGCTCCAGCCGAAGCCGTGCGCTTCCTCGAAGCTCTCGCCGTAGTGCGCCGCGAAGCTGTACAGCTTTTTCGGAATGCAGCCGAGGTTGACGCACGTGCCGCCGAGTGCGGCGTCTTCGGCCACCGCGACGCGTGCTCCGCGCTGGCCGGCCATGCGTGCGGCGCGCACGCCACCGCTTCCGGCGCCGATGATGAAGAGGTCGAAGGCGTGCGCTGTCATGCCGTGCCGTCCGGCCGAACGCTAGGCGAGCGCCTTGCGCAGCAGCTCGGCGACGGCACCGTTCAGGCCGTCGGCATGCGCCGCGCCTCGGTCGCGCACGGCGGCGGCCAGGTCCGACGGCAGCTTGCACGCGAAGGACACGAGGCCCGCGGCGGCGTCGGCCCGGCGCTGCTCGCGCCGGTCGGCCTGCTCGCCGGCGCCCTGGCCGAAGCGTGCGGCGGGGCCGTGCGCCTTCATCTGGCCGCCGATCTTCTTGGCCAGCGCCTTGTCGAGGTCGGACTTCTTCATGCTCATGTGCTTTGCCCGTCGCCTGCGGGTCCCTGGCCAAAGCCGCGATTGTGGCGCGCGTGTGGCACAGTCGCGTTCGTGGCCCAGAAAGCGACCGTCTGCAAGGCGGCATTGCAGATCGCCGACATCGATCGCGGCGTCTACGCCGACCATCAGCTCACGCTGGCGCGCCATCCGTCCGAAAACGACGAGCGCATGATGATTCGCCTTCTCGCCTTCGCGCTCAATGCGCCGGCCAACGACGATGCCGGCGCCCTCGAGTTCGCCAAGGGCATGTGGGACCCCGACGAGCCCGAGCTGTGGCGCAAGGACCTCACCGGCCGGCTGCTGCACTGGATCGAGGTCGGCCAGCCGGAAGAGCGCCGCCTGGTCAAGGCGAGCGGCCGCTCCGACCTCGTCACCGTCTACGCCTTCGGCCATTCCGCGCCGGCGTGGTGGGCGGCGATGTCGGGGCGCATCGGCCGCGCCCGCAACATCGAGGCATGGCAGGTCCCGTCCGAGCAGAGCCGGGCCTTGGCGGCGCTGGCCGAGCGCGGCATGCGCTTGCAGGTGAGCCGCCAGGACGGCACCGTGCTGGTCGCCGACGGCGCCGCGTCGGTCGAGCTCAACCTGCTGCGTCTCGCCTGACCATGCGGGCGATGACCGCCGGCCTGCCCGACACCGCCCGCCAGGTGCTCGACTTCTGGTTCGGTGCGGTCGGCAGTACCGAGCGGGGCACGCAGCGCAAGGAATGGTTTCGCAAGGACGATGCATTCGATGCGCAGATCCGCGACCGCTTCGGCACGGCCATCGAACAGGCCCTGCGCGGCGAGCTCGACGACTGGGCCGGCGACGAGCGTTCGGCGCTCGCCCGCATCGTGCTGCTCGACCAGCTCACGCGCAACTGCTTTCGGGGCACGGCACGCGCTTTCGCCGGCGACACCCAGGCGCTCGCGGCGGCCAGTGCCATGGTCGGCGCGCGTGGCGACGAGATGCTGCCACCGTACATGCGGGCCTTCGTCTACATGCCGTTCGAGCATGCCGAGGGCCTGGCGATGCAGGACGAATCGGTCCGCCTTTTTCGCCGTGTCGTCACGGCCGACCCGGCGTTGGCGCCCATGCTCGACTTCGCCGAGCGGCACCGCGCGGTGATCGAGCGATTCGGCCGCTTCCCGCACCGCAACGAGCTCCTCGGCCGCCACTCGACTGCCGAAGAGCTCACGTATCTGGCCCAGCCGGGTGCCGGCTTCTAGCCCCGAGCGGGTGCACCGTCTCGCCTTGGCCCTCGTCTGCGGCCTGCTGGTCGCCACTCACCTTCCTGCCCATTGCGACGCCGCCATGAACGACCCTTACCTGTGGCTGGAAGAAATCGACAGCGCGCGTTCGCTCGAGTGGGTCGGCGCGCGCAACGCCGAGACCGCCGCGGCACTTCAGACCCGGCCTGACTACGCGCCCACCTACGCCAGGCTGCTCGAGATCCACAACTCGCAGGAGCGCATTCCTTCGGTCGTGCGGCGCGGCGACTGGCTCTACAACTTCTGGCAGGACGCGGCGCATCCGCGCGGCCTGCTCCGTCGCGCCACGCTCGACGCCTATCGCCGGGCTGCGGTGGACTGGGAGCCGGTCATCGACCTGGACGCGCTCGGCCGCGACGAAGCCGAGAACTGGACCTGGCACGGCATCGACTGCCTCGGCCCGAGCTACCGGCGCTGCCTCGTCGCGCTGTCACGCGGCGGTGCGGATGCGAACGTGGTGCGCGAGTTCGACGCGGTCAACAAGCGCTTCGTCGAAGGTGGCTTCGTCATGCCCGAAGCGAAGGGCGGTTTGACCTGGATCGCTGCCGACACGGTCTACGCCGCCACCGACTTCGGCACCGGCTCGATGACCGATTCGGGCTACCCGCGCGTCGTCAAGCGCTGGCGGCGCGGCACGCCGCTCGCGGCCGCCGTGACGGTATTCGAGGCCGAGCGTCGCGACGTCTCCGCCTCTGTCTCGGTCGACCGCACGCCGGGCTTCGAGCGCACCGTCTTCAGCCGCGGCCTCGACTTCTGGCGCTCGCGCCGCTTCCTGCTCCAGGGCGATGAGCTCGTGCCCATCGACGTGCCCGACGACGCCGAGATCGCTTTCGTGCGCGGCACCCTGCTGCTCGAGCTGCGCAGCGGGCTGACGCTCGGCGGCACGGCCTTCCCGGCCGGCTCGCTGGTCGCGGCCGACGCCGACGCCTGGCTCGCCGGCAAGCGTTCCGCCACCGCCCTGTTCACGCCCACGCCGACGCGGTCGCTCGCGGGCTGGTCGGCCACGCGGGAGCACTTGGTGCTGCGCGTGCTCGACCAGGTCTCGAGCCGGATCGAAGAGTGGCGCAAGGTCGAAGCGCGATTCGAGCGGCGGCAGGTGCAGGCGCCGTTCCCGGGCTCCATCGGCATCGCGGCGCTCTACGACCCGCTTGTCGACGGCGTGCCGGCGGAGGCCGGCCGGCCAGCCCGTCCGGCCACGTCGAGCGGCGCGCTCGCCGAGCGCTACCTGTTCAGCTACGTCGACTTCCTGCGCCCCGACGCGCTTTTCCTGGCCCGGGCCGGCAGCGACGAGCGCGAGCCCCTGAAGGCCCGGCCGCCGCTCTTCGCCGCCGAAGGCATGCACACCGAGCAGTTCTTCGCGCGCTCGAAAGACGGTACGAGCGTGCCCTACTTCGTGGTCTGGCCGAAAGGCCGGAGCGCCGCCGCGCCCGGCCCCGGCGGCGCACCGACGCTGCTCTACGGCTACGGCGGCTTCGAAGTCTCGCTGCCGCCGTTCTACTCGGGCGTGTACGGTGCGGCGTGGTACGAGCGGGGCGGCGTGCACGTGGTGGCCAACATCCGTGGCGGCGGCGAGTTCGGGCCGGCGTGGCACCAGGGCGCGATCAAGGCCAGCAAGCAAAACAGCTACGACGACTTCATCGCCGTCGCCGACGACCTGGTGGCGCGCGGCATCACCGTGCCGAGGCGGCTCGGCATCATGGGCGGCAGCAACGGCGGCCTGCTCGTCGGCGCGGTGATGGTGCAGCGGCCCGACCTGTTCGGCGCCGTGGTCTGCGAGCAGCCGCTGCTCGACCTGAAGCGCTACCACAAGCTGCTGGCCGGCGCCTCGTGGATGGGCGAGTACGGCGACCCGGACGTGGCCGAAGACTGGGCCGTGATCTCGCGCTACAGCCCCTATCAGAACGTGAAGCCGGGCGTGAAGTACCCGCCCATCCTGCTCACCACCTCGACGCGCGACGACCGGGTTCACCCCGGCCACGCGCGCAAGATGGCGGCGCGACTGCGCGAGCTCGGCAACGACGTGCTGTTCTACGAAAACGTCGAGGGGGGTCATGCCGGTGCCGCCGACAACGCCCAGCGGGCACGCCTCTACGCCACCGTGTTCACCTACCTGTGGCGCCAGCTCGGCGGCCCCTGAGACGGAGTTCGCGAGCAGCGCGGTTCGACGGTGCTAGTGGTTGTCGCGCGGCACGAACGAGCCGCGCTTGCCGACCAGGAAGTCGAGGTCGACGCCTTCGTCCGCCTGCAGCACGTGGTCGATATACAGCTTCCAGTAGCCGCTGGCCATCGCTGGCGGGGGCGCGCGCCAGTCGGCCAGGCGACGGGCGAGCTCTTCGTCGCTCACGTGCAGATGGAGCCGGCGCTTCGGCACGTCGAGCTCGATGAGGTCGCCGTTGCGCACCACCGCCAGCGGCCCGCCGGCGGCCGCCTCGGGTGCCGTGTGCAGCACGACGGTGCCGTAGGCGGTGCCGCTCATGCGCGCATCGCTGATGCGGACCATGTCGGTGATGCCCCTCTTCAGAATCTTCGGCGGCAGCGGCATGTTGCCGACCTCGGCCATGCCGGGGTAGCCTTTCGGGCCGCAGTTCTTCAGCACCAGGATGCAGTTCTCGTCGACGTCGAGCGCGTCGTCGTCGATGCGGGCATGGAAGTCCTCGATCGACTCGAACACCACCGCCCGGCCCGTGTGGACCATGAGCGCCGGCGTCGCCGCGCTCGGCTTGATGACCGCGCCACGCGGCGCGAGGTTGCCGCGCAGGACGGCGATGCCGGCCCTGTCCTTGAACGGCTCGGCCACCGTCTTGATGACGTCCCGGTTCCAGTTCTCGGCGCCGGCGATGTTGGTGCCCATGGTCTCGCCGTTGGCGGTGATCACGTCGAGGTGCAGCGTCGAGGCGATCTCCTTCATCACCGCCGGCAGGCCGCCGGCGTAGCAGAAGTCTTCCATCAGGTACTTGCCCGACGGCTGCAGGTTGACGAGGCACGGCGACTCGCTCGCCAGCCGGTCGAAGTCTTCCATCTCGAGCTTGACGCCGAGCCGCCCGGCGATGGCGATGAGGTGGATCACGGCGTTGGTCGAGCCGCCGATGGCCGCCAGCACTTTGATCGCGTTCTCGAACGCCTCGCGGGTGAGGATCTTCGAGATCGTCAGGTCTTCGTGGACCATCTCCACGGCGCGCCGGCCGGCCATTCGGGCCAGCACGTTGCGCCGGCCGTCGACGGCCGGATAGGCGGCGTTGCCGGGCAGGCCGAGGCCGAGCGCCTCGACCATCGAGGCCATCGTGCTCGCCGTGCCCATCGTCATGCAGTGGCCGTGGCTGCGGTGCATGCAACTCTCGGCCTCGAGGAAGTCCTTCAGCTTGAGCGTGCCGGCGCGCACCTGCTCGCTCATGCTCCACACGCCGGTGCCCGAGCCGAGGTCGGTGCCGCGCCATTTGCCGTTGAGCATCGGCCCGCCGGAGACGCCCACCGTCGGCAGGTCGACGCTCGAGGCGCCCATGACCAGCGACGGCGTGGTCTTGTCGCAGCCCATCAGCAGCACGACGCCGTCGAGCGGGTTGCCGCGGATCGATTCCTCGACGTCCATGCTGGCGAGGTTGCGGTAGAGCATCGCGGTCGGCCGCAGCAGCGTCTCGCCGAGCGACATCACCGGGAATTCGAGCGGGAAGCCGCCCGCCTCGTAGACGCCGATCTTCACCTGCTCGGCGAGGGTGCGGAAATGCGAGTTGCACGGCGTCAGCTCGCTGAAGGTGTTGCAGATGCCGATCACCGGCCGGCCGTCGAACTGGTCGTCGGGCACGCCCTTGCCCTTGATCCAGCTGCGGTAGTTGAAGCCGTCGCGGTCCTGGCGGCCGAACCACTGGCGGCTGCGCAGGTCCTCGGGCTTCTTCACCTTCGCCAGCGTGCTCATCGAAACTCTCCTATTCCTTGACCGAACCCGTCATGCCCGACACGTAGTACTCGACGAAGAAGGAGTACACGAAGGCCACCGGCAGCGAGCCGAGCAGCGCGCCGGCCATGAGCGGCCCCCACTGGTAGACGTCGCCCTGGACGAGCTCGGTGACGACACCGACCGGCAGCGTCTTGATCTCCGACGACGAGACGAAAGTCAGCGCGTAGATGAACTCGTTCCACGACAGGGTGAAGGCGAAGATGCCGGCGGAGATCAGGCCCGGGACGGCCAGGGGCAGGACGATCTTGACCAGGATCTGCCAGCGCGTCGCGCCGTCGATCAGCGCGCACTCCTCGAGCTCGAACGGGATCGAGCGGAAGTAGC
>CAXSEJ010000075.1:9591-10441 GCA_964236395.1 uncultured Rhizobacter sp. | reverse complement strand
GCGGGCGAGATCACGGTCTTCAACCGCAGCCACTACGAAGACGTGCTGGTGCCGGTCGTCAAGGGCTGGATCACGAAGGACGAGACGCGCCAGCGCTACGCCCACATCAACGACTTCGAGCGCCTGCTCGCCGAGACCGGCACGCTGGTGCTGAAGTTCCTGCTGCACATCTCGAAGGACGAGCAGCGGCTGCGCCTGCAGCAGCGCCTCGACGACCCGACGAAGCACTGGAAGTTCGCCGCCTCCGACCTCGACGAGCGCAAGCTCTGGGACGACTACCAGGCGGCGTACGGGGCGCTGGTGGCGGCCACAGGCACCGCCTGGGCGCCGTGGACGATCGTCCCCGCCGATTCGAAGACGCACCGCAACCTGATGATCGCGAGCGCCGTCAAGCAGGCGCTGCAAGGGCTGAAGCTGCGCTATCCGCCCGGCGACCCGTCGCTCTCGAGCATCCAGGTGATCTGACGACGAGCGTTTGGGGCCCGACGTTTCGGCTTCGAGTGACAGGAGTTGGGCACTACCGGGGATGTCGGTTCCGAGAACTCATTCAGGTGAATTCGTTCGGGTCATTGGAACAAGCTTCGCGGCGCCGATTGCGGCACGCTGTTCCGCCGGCCAGCTTGGCCACCTGCCAGCTTACAAGGCTGACCATTCTTCCTTAGCTGCAGTCGGCGGCGACCGCTCGGGCCGCCCCGACCGCCCCGACCGCCCCACCAACTCGACATGCCCGCCCCTGATCCGGTTCCCTACACCCCAGTGGAATTCTCGATGAAGGCATAGCCGAAAGGATCTCCGACGGCGGCCGGGATCCCCGGCTTGAGCAACGTGCGGTCCTCGTGGTGCCAGCCGG
>CAXSEJ010000075.1:0-9491 GCA_964236395.1 uncultured Rhizobacter sp. | reverse complement strand
AGTTGAACCACAGGGCGTGGATGTGGCCGTCGGCGGAGCGGAACAGGTTGTGCTGCTCCACCAAGCCTGTCGCGTTGTTGACGAAGGCATACCCGAACGGGTCGCCCACGGCGGCCGGGATCCCCGGCTTGAGCAACGTGCGGTCCTCGTGGTGCCAGCCGGAGGCAAAGTTGAACCACAGGGCATGGATGTGGCCATCGGCCGAGCGAAACAGGTTGTGCTGCTCGACCACGCCTGTCGCGTTGTTGACGAAGGCATAGCCGAACGGGTCGCCGACGGCCGCAGGTGTACCTGCTACGAGCGTGGTGCGGTCCTCGTGGTGCCAGCCGGAGGCGAAGTTGAACCACAGGGCGTGGATGTGGCCGTCGGCGGAGCGGAACAGGTTGTGCTGTTCAAGCAGTCCGGTCGGCTTGTTGACAAAGGCATAGCCGAACGGACCCGCCACGGCGTTGGGGGTGCCAGCCTTGATCGTGGTCCGGTCTTCTTGATGCCACCCGGATGCGAAGTTGAACCACAGCGCCCGGATATGGCCATCGGCCGAGCGAAACAGGTTGTGCTGCTCGACGACGGGCTGTGCAACGGCCGGCGGGGCGAACACGCAAGCTGCCTGTGCGTTTGACCATTCCGTTTGGACCAGAAAACCTCCGAGTCGAGTCGTTTGGCGATTACAGATATCGCCGATCTCATCGCCCGGGCCGGTCGTCGGATCCCACCACGCATTCAACTCGGGGTCCGTGATGGCTTCGGCCAGTTCGTGACTCGAAACTTCGGTCAGCGTATCGAGAAACGCGCCGGAGAAGAGACAGCCAGAGCAATTCACAAACGGAATAACGGCGTAGTACACACCGCCAATGTGATCGTGATATCCGCAAAAGCCCCCCGCGACGCAGGACTGGCTTCCGAAGCTAATGGAGGTTACGTTGGGTGGCAGAAAAATGAAGTACAGGGTGTTTGCCGTCGTCGCGGGAGCAGTGCCGTTCCCGATCCATCCTTGAAGGGCCGTTCTGATTTGCGCGTCGGTCACTTGTCGCCCGCTTGGCGTAGCGGTGCCCGGTTCGGCGTTGGACACGTGCGCCGACGAGAGGCGCCGTCCGTGCTGAATTTGGGTTGTCGCAGTGCTGTACTCATGAAGCAGGTCCATGTACGGACTGGTCACGATGAAGTCAAAGAAGCCGTCTAGCTGGGTGGCCAAAGTCGAGTTCGGCGCCGTCGACCACGCGGCGCCCCAATAGATCGGCACTACTTCGACGGAAGCGATGACCTTGCCGCCGTGATATTGAAGATTCGGGACCGGCGCCCCTCCAGCCGGGCCTGTAGCCGCCAGGGTCACGCCGCGGGCCGCAAAGTCCGCGCCAGGCACGATCTGTCGCGGGCCGGAAGCGGTCGGGGTCGTATTGGGCATGGTGGCTCTCCGTTGAGGTTGAGGGATGGGTGGTGAGCACAGTACGTCTTGGGTCAACCGGGGGCATCCCCACTTCTTACGAAGCGCCGTTTGCGTTGCGGTCCTCAGCCCGCATCGCGGGGTCTCCCAGCGTTACGCCGACGGGACGTGATCCGATGAACGCGCTGTGTGCGAGGAGCCCGCGCGGGCAGCAGTGGCGCGCCGCCTGCAGTCATCAGGATCTCAGGGCAACAAGACTTCGAACGGCGCCATCATTCCCTTGTCCTCGTGTTCGAGGATGTGGCAGTGATAAACGAAGCGGCCGACTTGCTCCGGAGCGACGAAGGCGATGTGCAGGAAGACGCGAGCCGGCCCCGCCGGACCACCCGCGGGGATCGGGAAGGTGTCGTGCCAGGTGCTCAGGGCATCGGCGTGATTTCCGAACAGCGGGTCTGTCTCGGCGTTGGAGCTTTCCGCCGCGCTCGCTGCCGGCCTCACGCTCGGCCCGGCGCCACCGCCGCTGGCCGCGATCTCGGCGAGCGTGGCCTGGCGAAACTTCGCCTGATGGATATGGAAGTTGTGGATTTCGCGGGTGGTGTTGACGATCTCCCAGACCTCTTGCGATCCGAGGACCGCGCAAGCGTGATCGTCGCGGCTGAAGTTCATGTCGTGAGGCATCGTCTGAACCGGTGTCATGGCGAGTGGCGTGTGGCTGCCTGCCTGCACAACGGCCGAACCGATCTCGAGGACCTCGACCTCGGTACCGCTTTGATCCTTCGGATGGTCGGTGGCGAACGTGATCACCCGCCTTTGGTTGGCCGCCAGCCGGCTGTGGGCACACAGGGGCATCTGCCGGGGGTCGATCGACGACGCCCGGGGCCCGTCGCCGGCGGACGCCGGCGCCGGCGACGGCGCTGCTGACGCCGCAGCGGCCTGCACCGGACGCAGCTGAATCGCCTCGGGCGCGTCATGCGTGACGACGGCCAGCTTCACCTCGGCAAGATCGATGGGCGGCCACATGTCGGCATCGGCCCCGGTGTGAACGCCGCTGCTGCGTAGCACCAGCGTGCGCACCTTTGCATGCTTGCGAAAGTTGGGCACGTAGATCTCGATGCGCGAGGCGGGCATCAAGCGGATGCTCTTGGTCTCGATGGCGTCGGCCGGCACCTGCACGCTGCCGCTCCCCGCCGCCGCCCGACCGCTGCTGATCACGCCGTCGAGGGCCACCACGCGCACCGCCACATCGTTCTTCGTCGCGGCGTCGGTCAGGTGGAGCTGATAGCTGACGGTCGCGCTGAGGTTGGCGATGCGCCAGAGATGCGCCCGATTCGGGGCGACGTTGATCGTCGGATAGCGCTGTCCGTTGACCGTGAACAGCCAGATCTTGTGCTGGCCGGGCCCGTCGCTCGCCGGCCGACAGTAGCCGGCGCCGATCCGGGCCTGGCTGAGGTCGGTCGGCGTGATGTCGCCGCAGTAGGCGGGATCGAACTCGTCGCCTTTCCAGTCGGCAAGCGGGTGCGCGGTGGCGGTCGCCGCCTCGGGCAGCGCCGACGCGCTCAGCTGGATGTCCTTGATCGCCAGGTAGCGCACGTCGACCTTGCCCTGCAACGCCGTCGACCCTGGGTGAGCCGGGTCGCTGATCGCCTGGCGCGGGTCGCCCACCGAGATCAACCCCGCCATCCCGCCGTTGACCTGGTGCTGGGCGCTGCCATGGACGTGCGGGTGGTACCAGAACAGGCCCGACGGATGACCCGCGCCGTCGGCGTTGCCGTAGACCCCGGCCGGCAGTGAGGTCGGCAGGTCGACCACCACGTCGCCCCGTGCCGCCGGGCAACCGTGCGCTGTGTGCGCTGTGTGCGCTGTGTGCGCCGAGGGGTCGCACGGCTGCGAGTCGAGCAGTCGGAACGGGTTGTCGCCATGGCCCTGCAAATCATCGGCATTGCCGGGCGAAACGATCAGCCCGTGCGTGTGCAGGTTGGTGAGCGTTGTCGGCAGCGTCGTCGACAGCGCTGCTCCAGGTGGCCCGGACAGAGGGCGAACGTAGTGAACCATCGGCAGCGAGGCCACTGCCGGAGCAAGGCGATTCTCGAGCGCGAAGGTCAGGCGGTCGCCCGGCCGGGCCTCGACGACCGGCGCCATGTAGTCGCCGTTGAAATTGTCGGTGGCGACGCGATAGTTGCCGACGAGCTCGGGCCGGGCTGCACCGTTGGCTCCCGTCTGCGCTCGCAGCGTGACCGAGATGGAGCGTGCCGCCCGGTCCGGCGTGCAGAAGGGCGTGCGGTCGGCCTGACCCGGGATCAGCCGTGCCGTCGAGCAGACCGGCAGGTTGCGCAACGGCTCGGCACTGGAAGCGGCCGGCCAGCCCAGAGCAAGCGTCGCCATCGAAGCGGCCATGCACAGCCTTGGCAACCAGGCCAGCATCATCCGAGTGTCGAGGTACATGAATCTATCCTTGGGACACGGCTTGCCATTTTCTTTAGGCTCGCGGGCTCTGACCAGCCGCACTTTTGAGGAAGACAGCGGCGGCGCACAGCTCGAAAATGGCCAGCGTTGAGCGACACGCACCCGGTGCTCGACGACTTCGCACCAAGGAGATCACTGTGGCCACCAAAGCATCCGCTGCTCCGCCGATCGTTTCAGCGCATGCCGATTCGATCCGGATCGTTCCTTTGTACGTCGCTGCAGACGCCGGCACGCCGACGGTCAAGGCGGCCAAAGTGGCGCCGCCCGTCCCGCCGCACCTGACGTACCGCGGCGGCCCGTTGCTGACGTCGGTCCAAGTCTTCACCGTCTTCTGGGGCGCCGCCTGGAATCTGTCAGCCAACGCGGCGCTGCTGACTCACAGCAATCAGTTTTTCGGCTTCATCCTGACCAGCCAGCTCTTGAGCGACATGGCGCAATACAGCGTTCCCGGCAAGGCCATCGGGCATGGCGCCTTCATCGGCACCAAGACGATCACGGCCCCGTTGCTCGGCACCTCCGTCACCGACACTGCCATTCAGCACGAACTCCAGTCGCTGATCGCTGCGAGCACGGTGCCCCACCCGACACCGAACACCTTGTACTTCTTCTACCTGCCTCCCGGCGTCAAGGTCGTGCAGGGCGGCTCGGCGTCGTGCCAGGCGTTCTGCGGCTATCACAGCGATATTGGAGGGCAGGTGTTCTATGCGGCCATGCCCTACCCTGGTTGCGCCGGTTGCATGGGCGGCTTGTCGGTGCTCGACGCCCTCACCTCGACCAGCTCGCACGAGCTTTGCGAAGCAATCACCGACCCTGTCCCCGGTCGCGGCTGGTACGACGACCACAACGGCGAGATCGGCGACATCTGCGCGTGGAAATCCAAGAAGATCGGCGCTTACACGGTGCAGCTGGAATGGTCCAACAAAACCAAAAAATGCATTTGACGGCGCTCACCGGCCCCCGGGGTGATCTCGGCAAACGAGCCCCCCAGAGCGTTACCAGGCCTAGTCTGCTGAATCATTGAAATGCGCGGCGAGGGACATGCGAGACAGGATGCGCTGCAAGGCGCAAAGCGCAGCGATGCCCATAGGCATCGCGAGCATTTGCAACGCCGCAGCGCGCCTGTATCGCATGGACAGCGCCGTGCCGATTTCAGTGATTCAGTGGACTGCCTGCGAGGAGCGTCCACACGCCGGCTGCTTCGCCGGCCCGACCGTCGTCGCGCAGCTTGAGCACATGGGCGCGAAGCGAGCGCAGGGCCATCGGGTGCAGATGCGCAGGAACGTCGGCGTAGACGATCGGCAGCAGCGCTTCCAGGGTGGCCGGGCCGCGCCCGTGCATCGCCTCGACGACCTTGGCCTCGCGCTTCAGGCGGTGCGAGACGACCGCCTCCACGACCGCCCGGGGCTCGGACATCAGGAAGCCGTGGCCGGGCGCGAGCCAGTCGAGCTCGAGCGGCAGCAGGGAGCGCAGCGAGGCCAGGTAGGCAGCCATGTCACCGTCGGGCGGGTTGATGACCACGGTCGAGGCCTGCATGAGGTGGTCGCCCGTGAAAAGCGTTCGTTCTTCCTCGAGCAGGAAGCAGAGGTGGTTGGCGGCATGGCCCGGCGTGTGGATCACTGCGAGGTGCGAGGCGCTGCCGAGGGCGATGCGCTCGCCGCCGTGCAGCGTCACGTCGGCGACGAAGCTCGCGTCCTGCCATTCGCGGTGAAAGGGAGCCAGCCCGAGCACCGTGGCGCCGGTGCGTGACTTGAGCGCGAC
Organism: uncultured Rhizobacter sp.; assembly: GCA_964236395.1. Lineage (GTDB taxonomy): Bacteria > Pseudomonadota > Gammaproteobacteria > Burkholderiales > Burkholderiaceae_C > Schlegelella_A. Next base: position 3,889 of record CAXSEJ010000075.1, on the reverse strand, counting down.
GGTCGCCGGCGAATGATCGTTGTGGGTGTGGGTGACGAAGATGCGCGTGATCGGCCCGGGCGCCGCTGCGACGATCGCGTCGACGTGCGCCGCGATCGCCGGGCCCGGGTCGATCACCGCCCACGCCGGGTCGGCCGGGTCGCCGGTGCCGACCAGGTAGCAATTGGTGCCCGGCCCGGTCATGGCGCTGCCGTTGTCGGCAGTGACGCGGATCACGCGCTCGGACAGGCGCACGGCGCGGCCCGGAACGATGTCGTACGACGCGTGGCCGTGGCCCGCCGGGTCGATGCGGCCGAGCTCGGCCCACGCCGGCTCGCCGGGGAGCACCGGGCGATGACCGGTGGAGCCGCCGGCAACGCGCGGCATCACGAGGGCGACCGTGCGCGGCGCGGCAGCCCAGGCGAGCAGGGCATCGATGTCCTCGAAGCCGGCCAGCGTCTCGAGCGTCTTTTGGGTGGGCGTGAGCAGCTTGAGCGAAGTGCTGCGTGCCAATGCGTCGGCCGGCCCCGCCCACTGCTGCTCGAGCAGCTCGGTGCCGTCGTGCGCCGCCGTCTGGCCCGGCGGCGCCACGGCGAGGAAGAAGCGGGTGTCGAAGCGCTTGGGCCGGCCGAGCGGCGTCAGCCAGTGGCTCAGGTAGACGAGGCGATCGACCGCCAGGCGAATGCCTTCCTCGGCGCACAGCTCGACCATGCCGCGCTCGCCGCGATGCAGTGCGCCGCGCCAGGGGGCCAGCCGCGCGGCGTCGACGCCGTCGAGGTCGACCCAGCCGCCGTCGCCGCCTCGCGCGAACAGCAGGCCCGATTCCTCGAAGCACTCGCGCACCGCGGCGATGTAGAAGTCGAGGCCGCCCGAGGGCAGGCCGAGCCGGCGGCTCGCTTCGGCGTCGCCCAGGCCTTCGCAGGCCGGGTACGCGGCTGCATCGTGCGCTTCGACGACGCCGCCGGGAAAGACCCAGGCGCCGCTGTTGTGGTCGCCGCGCTCGGCCCGGCGCGACAGCAGCACCTCGATGCCACCGTCTGGGCCGGGTCGCACGACGACGATCGTCGCCGCCGCGCGAGGCGGGCGATCGACGCCGGCGGGTGGTGCGGGAGACGGTGCCGGAAAGGCGGAAGCGTCGACAGGCGATGAAGTCATGAGGCGATGCGAGCGAGCGTTGTATTAGAAACCGCGGGGCGGCCTTGCCGGCAGTTTGGCATGGCGGCAAAGGCCAACCGTCGGAGCGGTCTGACAACGCTTGCGTCGTGCTCCCGACGTCGGCTCAGGCCGCTGACCTATCGCCGCTGTTCGAGCCAGCGATCAGGATTCAGACGTGTGATTGCCGGCGCCGCGGCGCCACCAGGAGTCGTCATGCTTCACTACGCTGTGGTGTTCTTCGTGATCGCGCTGATCGCTGCGTTGTTCGGCTTCGGCGGCATCGCTGCCGGCGCCGCCGGCATCGCCAAGATCCTGTTCGTCGTGTTCATCATTCTGGCGATCGCGACGTTCCTCTTCGGCCGCGGTCGCGGCAGATGACGCCGTCACCGCGAAGCCGCCCGGCACATACCTGCTAGCGGCTTTCAGGCAGGCCCGGGCCTGCCAAGCGCATCGAGGGTCGCCATGGCCGCGGCCGGCGCACGCTCCTTCGCGCCGCTGATGAACAACAGGAACACATCGCGCGGCTGCGGCACCGCCGCCGGCAGCGATGGCGCCGCCTCGACCCGCGCCAGGCCCTCGGGCTCGTTCCCCACCGCCCAGAGGCGTGCCGCGTCGGCCCAGGCGGCGATGGCCGCCGGCTCATAGCCGGTGTCGACCTCGGCGCGCGTCTTCATCAGGCGTGCGTAGACGAAGTCGCTGCTGAGGTCCGCGAAGGACGGATAGTCGTCGGAGTCGGCGAACACGGTCGCCACCCGGTGCTGGCGCGCAAGCTCGAGGAACTCCACGCATCGAAAGCTCGCGTGCCGCACTTCCATGGCATGACGCAGCTCGATCGTGCCGAGCTGGCGCGGCAGCAGGGCGAGGAAGGCGGCGAAGTCGGCAGCATCGAACTGCTTGGTGGTCGCGAACTGCCACACGATCGGGCCGAGCTTTGCGCCGAGCTCGGCCATGCCGCTGGCGAAGAACTTCGCGATCGCCTCGCCCGCCTCGCCGAGCACACGCCGGTTGGTGCAGTAGCGGCTGGCCTTGACGGCGAACACGAAGCGCTCGGGTGTCGCGTCGCGCCACTTCGCGAAGCTCGCCGGCGACTGCAGCCGGTAGTAAGTGGCGTTGATCTCGATGGCGGTGAGCCGCTCTGCTGCGTATTCGAGCTCGCGGCCATGGGCGAGCCCGGCCGGGTAGAAGTTGTTGCGCCAGGGCTCGTAGGTCCAGCCGCCGACGCCGACCCTGATCTCGCCTGCGGTCCCAATCTGGCCTGCGATCTTGTCCATGGCGTCACGATAGCCCCGGCTCGCGACGCCCGCCTGCCCACGCCCTACCACGTGTCGATGAAGCGCCCGCTGGCGACGGCCGGTCGTGCGGCGCCGAGCACGCTTGTCAGCCAGGGGCGCGTGTCGGCCGCGTCGATGACGGCATCGATCTCGAGCGATGCGGCCGTCGGTATGGCCTTGCCCTTGGCGTATTGCTCGGCGACGAGGCGCTCGCGCAGCGCGTCGCGCTCGGGGCCGGCCGGCACGCTCTCGAGCTCGTTGCGGTAGCCGAGCTCCACCGCGCCCTCCAGGCCCATGGCGCCGAACTGGCCGCTCGGCCAGGCCGCCGTCGCCAGCGGAGCCTGCAGCCCGCCGGCCGTCATGGCCATGGCGCCGAGGCCATAGGCCTTGCGCAGGACGAGCGCGACGACCGGCACCTGCAGCTGCGCGCCGACGACGAACATCCGGCTCACGTGCCGCACCTGGCCGCGGCTCTCGATCTCGGGGCCGACCATGAAGCCGGGCGTGTCGACGAGCGAGACGATCGGCAGGCCATGCGCGTCGCAGAGCTGCAGGGATCGGGCAGCCTTGTCGGCCGCGTCGGCATCGATGGCGCCGCCAGATGCACCGGGTCGTTGGCGAGGAGGCCGATCGCCCGGCCTTCAAGGCGCGCCAGCACGGTGACGATGCCGGCGCCGAAGCCGGCACGCAGCTCGATCATCGTGTCGCGGTCGACGAGCGCCGAGACGACGTCAGGATGTCGTAGACCCGCAGGCGGTCGGCGGGCAACAGCTCGCGCAGCCGGGACCGCATCGCCGGGCTCCTGCCGCGCCGGCGCCGGGCCCCGGAACATGCCGAGGTAGCGGCGTGCCATGGTCACCGCGGCAGCTTCGTCGCACGACGGGCAGGCGCTCGGCCGCGGCGATGGCGAGCAGGCGGTCGGCTTGTGGTGGTTGCGCAGGCCTTGCGTGCCGGCCAGCACGGTCGCGTCGTAGCCATGACGACAGCGCGCGACCGCTCCGCGCTGAAGACGGCCGCGTCGATGCGGGCAATGCCGCTGACCATGCCGTCGGCCGGCGTGTGGCGCACCGGGTCGTCGAGGCTGCGGCGGCCGCGCTGGGCGGCAAAGGCCAGTGCGCCCTACTCGACGAAGCTGCCCGGATCGCAGAGGCCGGCGATGTTCTCGCGCGCGGTGCGCAGGCCGAGCGCATGGCGCCTGGCCACGGCCTCGGGCCGGCTCGCGTCGGCGAGCAGGGCGTGGCGGGCGTGCAGCTCGTGGAGGTCCGGGCGCACGGGCGGAGGTGCGCCGGCCGGCGCCTGGCGCAGCGGCAAAAGATCGTCGCGTGCCGTCGGCAGGTCGAGCGCCCGGAGCACGATGAGCACATCGCCCACGCCGACGCTGTCACCGGGGCCGACCCGCGTGGTCGTCACCGCGCCGTCGTGCGCGGCGCGGATCTCGTGCTCCATCTTCATCGACTCGACGACGGCGACGAGCGCGCCGGCCG
>CAXSEJ010000074.1:0-10459 GCA_964236395.1 uncultured Rhizobacter sp. | reverse complement strand
GTAGCCGCGCCGGTCAGCCGAGCTCACGGCTGGCCAGCGACGCGGCGGCGGCCCGGGTCTCGACGCCGAGCTTCTCGAAGACGTGCTCGAGGTGCTTGTTGACGGTGCGCGGGCTCATGCCGAGGATCAGCGCGACGTCGCGGTTGGTCTTGCCCTTGGCCACCCACGACAGCACCTCGGTCTCTCGCTTCGTCAGCGAGGCGGTGGCCAGGCGCGACGACGGCGGTGCATCGGCGTTGCCCACGCCGAGCAGCCACAGGGTCTCGCCCAGGCCGGCGCCGCCGAGCCGCCGGGCGGTGAGCGTGCGGCCGGCCGCCGTGCGGGTGCGCAGGTCGTCGGCCGCCTCGGCGGCCCGGCCCAGCCAGCCGGCGCAGGCGTCGTCGGCGCCGGTGCCGACGAAGAACTCGGCGAGCCAGCGGCCGGCCTGCGGCGAGCGCCAGGCCATGCGGCCGCCGGCGTCGACCATCAACACGCCGTGGCCACCGACATCGACCGCATCGCCCGCCAGGCGCACGGCGCGGGCGTTGCGCACGTGGGTGGCGAGACGGGCCAGCACCTCCTCCGAGCGCACCGGCTTGACCACGTAGTCGACGCCGCCGGCCTCGAAGCCCTTGACGATGTGGCTGGTCGCCGAGAGGCCGGTCATGAAGATCACCGGGATGTGCGACCACTCGGGGTGGGCCTTGATGCGCCGGCAGGTCTCGAAGCCGTCCATCCCGGGCATGAGGGCGTCGAGCAGGATCGCGTTCGGGATGACGAAGCCGAGCCGCTCGAGCGCCGAGACGCCGTCGACGGCGACGAGCACGGTGTAGCCGTCGGCCTCGAGGTCGATGCAGAGCGCCCCGATCGAGCCCGGAACGTCGTCGACGACGAGGACGATGTCGCCGCCGCCGCTCATGCCGGCGTGGCCTCGTCGCAGGCGCGCAGGGCGCTGCTCAGCCGGGCGATCAGGTCGTGCCAGGCGTATCGGGTGACGAGGCCGCGCAGGGCGTCGATCTCGGCAGACGAGCCGGCCTGCTCGACCGCCAGGCTGTCGAGCGCTCGCTGCAGGCCCTGCACGTGGCCGAGCTGCGCCAGCTGCAACAGCGCCTGCAGCTCGGCCACCGGCAGCGGCGCCGAGGCCGCGCCCGGTTCCGGCCCGGCCGGCACCCAGCCGGGAACGCCCAGCTCGGCCACCCACTCGAGCTCGAGGTGGCGCTGCAGGATGGCCAGGAGGTCGGACTCGATCACCGGCTTGTCGACGAAGCCCTGGCACTGCTCGGCGGCGATCTTGTCGCTCTGGTTTTCGAAGGCATTGGCCGAAACCATGATGACGGGCAGGTCGACGAGGCCGTGAGCGCGGATCCGCCGTGCCGTTTCCCAGCCGTCCATGTCGTCCATCGTGATGTCGAGCAGCACCGCATCAGGCGCCTTGCGCAGCACGCTTTCCAGGCACTCGCGCCCGCTCGCCGCCTCCTCGATGCGAAAGCCGAGCGGCAGCAGCATGCCGGCGAGCATCTGCCGCTGCGTCGGCTGGTCGTCGACGACGAGCAGCGTGCGCCGGGCGCCGATGTAGCCGCTGACCGGCCGATGCCGCGGCGTGCGGGCGAAGCCCGGCTCGGCCGTCTCCGAGAGATAGAGGCGGGCCGTGAAGGTGCTGCCCTCGCCCGGCGTGCTCTGCACCGTGAGCTCGCCGCCCATCAGCTGGGTCAGCAGGTGGGTGATCGTGAGACCGAGGCCGGTGCCCGAGTCGCCGCTGCGCCGGCCGGCGCTGCCGCGCTCGAAGGGCAGGAAGATGCGCTCGATGTCCTGCGGCGAGATGCCGATGCCGGTGTCGATGACGTGAAAGCGCGCGACGTGGCGGGTGTGGTCGAGCAGCAGGGTGATGCTGCCGTGGTCGGTGAAGCGCACCGCGTTGCCGAGCAGGTTGATGAGGATCTGGCGCAGCCGCCGCGCGTCGGCGCGCACGTAGGTCGGAATCCTGCCGGTGGTGCGCAGCTCGAAGGCCAGGCCCTTGGCCGCCGCCTGCGGCGCGACCATGCGCACCACGTCGTCGAGGAAGTCGTGCATCGGCAGCGGCGCGATGTCCAGGCGCAGCTTGCCGGCCTCGATGCGGGCCAGGTCGAGCAGGCCGTCGATGAGTCCGTGCAGGTGCTCGCCGCTGTGGTGGATGGTGTCGACGGCACGCCGCCGCGCACCCTGGATCTGCGCGTCCTTGAGCAGGATCTGGGCGTAGCCGAGGATGCCGTTCAGCGGCGTTCGCAGCTCGTGCGTCATGCCGGTCACGTAGCGCGTCTTGGCCTCGTTGGCGGCCTCGGCGAGGTCGCGGGCGGCGTGCAGGGCGATGTCGGTGCGCTTGTGCGCGTCGATCTCGCGCAGCAGCAGCTCGTTCTGCCGGTTCGACTCTTCCTCCGCCATCTCCCGGCTTTCGCGGCCGAGCACCATCCACCAGGCACCGACGGCCGCGGCCAGCGAAAGCAGCGCGAAGACGCGCAGCAGCGGCGCGCGCAGCAGCTCGCGCCCGTCGGCCTGCAGGGCGCCCTGCTGCTCGTAGACGACAGCGAGCACCAGGGCGATGAGCGAGACGAGCGACAGGGCCACGACCAGATAGCGGGCGACGCGGAAGTTCAGGCGGCCGACGAACCCGGCCGGCAGCACCGCCCCGAGCGCCGCCTGCATTTGCTCGCCGACCGCCGAGCCGCGCTTGCAGCGGTCGTGGCAGCGCGACTCGAGCGTGCAGCAGAGCGAGCAGATCGGCGCGTCGTAGGCCGGGCAGCCGGCCATGTCTTCCGACTCGAAGGCGTTCTCGCACACCGTGCACTTCACGAACTGGCCCGGCGTCCAGGCGGCCAGGTTGGGCCGGGCGAGGTAGTAGCGCCCCTTCGTCCACCAGGCGAGCACCGGTGCCACCAGCAGCGAGGTGAAGAGGGCGATGAAGGGCGCGAACGCCTGCGCTTCGGCGCCCATGGCCCCGGCATAGGCGGCCATGCCCAGGGCGGCCGCGCTGAGCATGGCGCCGAGCCCGACCGGGTTGATGTCGTAGAGATAGGCGCGCTTGAATTCGATGTGCTTCGGGCTCCAGCCGAGCGGCTTGTTGATGACCAGGTCGGCGACCAGTGCGCCGACCCAGGCGATGGCGACGTTGCTGTAGAGGCCGAGCACGCCGCTCAGCGCCTCGAAGACGCCGAGGGTCATGAGCAGCACCGCGATCAGCACGTTGAAGACGAGCCAGACGACGCGGCCCGGATGGCTGTGCGTGAGCCGGGCGAAGAAGTTGGACCACGCCAGGGAGCCCGCGTAGGCGTTGGTGATGTTGATCTTCACCTGCGACACGAGCACGAACAGCATCGTCGCGCCGAGGACCCAGGCCGGCGAATCGAACACGTAGCCGAAGCCGGCGAGGTACATCTGCGTCGGCTGGGTCGCCTTGTCGACCGGGATCTCGTGCTGCAGGGCCAGAAAGGCGAGGAACGCGCCGCCGAGCATCTTGATCATGCCGGGCACGATCCAGCCCGGGCCGGCGACCACCACGGCGGCCCACCAGCGGGTGCGGTTGGCCGCCGTCTTCTCGGGCAGGAAGCGCAGGTAGTCGACCTGCTCGCCGATCTGCACCACGAGCGAGAAGGCGACCGTGGCGGCGGCACCGAACATCACGGCGTCGAAGCCGCTGCTGTGCGAGACGCCGCCGACGAGCGTGGTGAAGTCGGCGTAGATCCCGGGCTTGTTCAGCCACACCGCCACGTAGGGCAGCACGAAGAGCAGCATCCAGACCGGCTGCGTCCACCACTGCAGGCGCTGGATCAGCGTGATCCCGTGCATCACCAGCGGCACGACGCCGAGCGAGGCGACGAGATAGCAGACGGCGATCGGCCAGTCGAAGTACATCTGCAGGGCGAGCGCCAGGATCGCCGCCTCGAGAGCAAAAAAGATGAAGGTGAAACTGGCGTAGACCAGTGAGGTGATGGTCGAGCCGAGGTAGCCGAAGCCGGCGCCCCGGGTGAGCAGGTCCATGTCGACGCCGTACTTGGCGGCGTAATAGCTGATCGGCAGGCCGGTCAGGAAGGTGACCAGGCCGACGACCAGGATGGCCCAGAGCGCGTTGGTGAAGCCGTAGCTGAGCGCGATGGCGCCGCCGATCGCCTCCAGGGCCAGGAACGAGGTGGCGCCGAACGCCGTGTTGGCGACCCGGAACTCGCTCCACTTGCGAAAGCTGCGCGGCGTGTAGCGCAGCGCGTAATCCTCCATCGACTCGTCCGCGACCCAGGAGTTGTACTCGCGGCGGATGCGAAAGATCTTCTGGGTCGGCGGTGTCACGGGCACCACGTTCTTCACGGAGCGGCGGTCTCGGCGGGAGGACAAGGCCAAAAGCAAGAAGCGCTCCACAGATTGCCGTTTCGGTCCGTACGTCGATTGACGTATTCGTCCGGCGCCGCCGCGCTCGGAAGATGCGCTCCAGCAAAACCACAACCGCACTGGAGAGGTCACCATGTCCCGCAACGATCCGTCTTCGCCCGATTCGAACCGCCGCCGCCTGCTTCAGGGCGCCGCGGCGCTGCCCATGCTGGGCGTGGCTGGGCTGAGCTTCGGCCAGCCGACCGCCTCGGTCAACACGACCAAGCTGGCCGTCACCGACACCGAGGTCACCGTCGGCCAGCTGCACTCGTCGACCGGCACGATGGCCATCTCCGAGACCGGCGCGATCCAGGCCGAGCAGCTCGCCATCGACCAGATCAACGCGATGGGCGGCATCCTCGGCCGCAAGATCAAGGTGATCAAGGAAGACGGCGCCTCCGACTGGCCCACCTTCGCCGAGAAGGCCAAGAAGCTCCTCATCAACGACCACTGCGCCGCCGTCTTCGGCTGCTGGACCTCGGCCTCGCGCAAGGCCGTGCTGCCGGTGTTCGAGAAGGAAAACGGGCTCCTCTACTACCCGACCTTCTACGAAGGCCTCGAGCAGTCGAAGAACGTCTTCTACACCGGCCAGGAAGCGACGCAGCAGATCCTCTACAGCCTGGACTGGGCCAAGACCGAGAAGAAGGCCAAGACCTTCTTCCTGATCGGCTCCGACTACATCTGGCCGCGCACCTCGATGAAGATCGCGAGGAAGCACATCGAGAACTTCCAGAAGGGCAAGGTCGTCGGCGAGGAGTACTACCCGCTCGGCAGCACGAATTTCGGCTCGCTGATGAACAAGATCAAGGTGCAAAAGCCCGACTGCATCTTCACCGCCGTGGTCGGCGGCTCGAACGTCGCGTTCTACAAGGCGCTGAAGGCCGCCGGCATCACCGGCGACAAGCAGCTGCTCGTCACGCTGGCGGTCACCGAAGACGAGATGACCGGCGTGGGTGGCGAGAACTTCGCCGGGTTCTACTCGTCGATGAAGTACTTCCAGTCGCTCGACAACGAGAACAACAAGAAATTCGTCGCCGCCTTCAAGGCCAAGTACGGCAAGGACGCGGTGATCGGCGACGTGACGCAGGCCGGCTACCTCGGCCCGTGGCTCTGGAAGGCGGCGGTCGAAAAGGCGAAGAGCTTCGACGTCGACAAGGTCGTCGCCGCCTCGTCGGACATCGAGCTGAAGCAGGCCCCCGAGGGCTACGTGAAGCTCGACGCCAACCATCACCTCTGGAGCAAGTCGCGCATCGCCATGGGCATGCCCGACGGCAGCTTCAAGGTGGTCTCCGAGTCGCCGCAGCTGATCAAGCCGGACCCCTTCCCCAAGGGCTATCAGTAAGCCGCCGCAACCCAGCCGCAGCAACCCCAGGCGGACCCGTCATGACCTTCCCCGAAATGCTGAACATCGGCCTGATGCAGGGCTTCGCGGGCCTGAGCCTGTTCGCGGTGCTGCTGCTGATGGGCCTGGGCCTGGCGATCATCTTCGGCCAGATGGGCGTCATCAACATGGCGCACGGGGAGTTCATGACGATCGGCGCCTACACGATCTACCTGATCTCGAACACCGCCAGCCTGCACGCGCCGGGCCTCGTGCCCTACTACTTTCCGGTGGCGGTGGTGCTGGCCTTCGTCTTTGCCTTCACCTTTGGCTGGCTGGTCGAGTGGGGCCTGATCCGCCACCTGTACAAGCGCCCGCTCGACACGCTGCTCGCCACCTGGGGCGTGAGCCTGGCCATGCAGCAGTGCTTTCGCACCTTCATCGGCCCGAAGGAGGTCAGCCCGACGCTGCCGGAGTGGCTGCTCGGCTCGTGGGCGCCGAGCCCCGGCCTCGACATTCCCATCAACGGCCTGTTCGTGCTGGCGCTCACCACGGTGACGACGCTCGGCGTCCTGCTGGCACTGAGAAATAGCCGCTGGGGCCTGCGCGTTCGGGCCACGGTGAGCAACCGGACGATGGCCAACGCCACCGGAATCGACACCAAGAAGACCGACCGCCTCACCTTCGCCATCGGCTGCGGAATCGCCGGCATGGCCGGGGCGGCGTTCACGACCATCGGCTCGACCGGGCCGACCTCGGGGCAGCTCTACATCGTCGACTCGTTCCTCGTCGTCACCTTCGGCGGCGCGGCCAGCCTGCTCGGCACCGTGGTCTCGGCCTTCGGCATCGCCCAGACGCAGTCGATCAGCGAGTTCTTCCTCACCGGCTCGATGGCCAAGGTGCTGACGCTGTCGATGATCGTGCTGATCCTCATGATCCGGCCGCAGGGCCTCTTTGCCAGCAAGGTGCGTCGATGATCGCCATCGCCAACCTGATCCGGCGCTACCAGCTCGTCAGCATGCTGGTGCTGGCCGTCCTGCTGGCCGTGGTGTTGCCGCTCACGCTCGACATCTTCCGGCTCAACCTCGTCGGCAAGTACCTCACCTACGCCTTCGTCGCCATCGGCCTGGTCATGGTCTGGGGCTACGGCGGCGTGCTGAGCCTGGGCCAGGGCGTGTTCTTCGGGCTCGGCGGCTACGCGATGGCCATGTTCCTCAAGCTCGAGGCGTCGGACCCGGTCACCACGAAGATCCAGTCGACACCGGGCATCCCCGACTTCATGGACTGGAACCAGCTCACCGAGCTGCCGACCTTCTGGCTGCCGTTCAAGTCGTTGCCGCTGACGCTGATCGCCGTCGTGGCGGTGCCCACGCTGCTGGCCTGGATCGTGAGCTTCGCGATGTTCAAGCGGCGCGTCGGCGGCGTCTACTTCGCGATCATCACCCAGGCGGTGGCGCTGATCGTCACGGTGCTCATCATCGGCCGGCAGGGCTACACCGGCGGCGTCAACGGCATGACCGACCTGAAGACGGTGCTCGGCTGGGACACGCGCACCGACCACGCCAAGTACGTTCTCTACTACCTGTGCGTGGCCCTGCTGATCGCCAGCATGCTGCTCTGCCGCTGGATCCAGACCGGCAAGGCCGGCACCCTGCTGCTGGCCATGCGCGACAAGGAAGACCGGGTGCGCTTCTCCGGCTACGACGTCGCCGACTTCCGCATCTTCACCTTCTGCCTGGCCGCCGCGCTGGCCGGCATCGGCGGGGCGATGTTCTCGCTCCAGGTGGGCTTCATGTCGCCCAGCTTCGTCGGCATCGTGCCCTCGGTCGAGATGGTGATCTTCGCCGCGGTGGGCGGGCGCATGAGCCTGGTGGGCGCGGTGTACGGCACCCTGCTCGTCAACTTCGGCAAGACCTATTTCTCGGAGAGCTTCCCCGACCTGTGGCTCTTCCTGATGGCCGCGCTCTTCATCGGCGTGACGATGGCCTTCCCGATGGGCCTGGCCGGCGTGTGGGAAGACCACGTGGTGCCGTGGTGGGCGCGCCTGCGCCGCCGGCGCGGCGCTGGGCCGACCGCCGCGACCTTCGCGACCTCCGCGACCGCCCCGCCGGACGCCCGCTCGCTCGACGCCGAACCCGTGCGCGCCGCCGTCTCGCGCGGCGAAGTGACCGGCGCCGTCGAGTCGCCGCCCCTGCCGGGCGGCATCAGCGGCCAGCGCGCCTGAGGAGCCGGACCATGAGCAACACCGACTTCGCCCTCGCGATCGAGGACCTGACCGTCTCCTTCGACGGCTTCAAGGCCATCGACACGCTGACGCTCTACATCGACAGGAACGAACTGCGCGTGATCATCGGCCCGAACGGCGCCGGCAAGACGACGCTGCTCGACCTGATCTGCGGCAAGACCAAGGCGGCCGCCGGCAGCATCAAGTTCAAGAACACCGAGCTGACGCGGCTGGCCGAGTTCAAGCGGGTCCGCCTGGGCATCGGCCGCAAGTTCCAGACGCCGTCGATCTACGAGAACCTCACGGTGTTCCAGAACCTCGAGGTTTCCTACCCCAAGGGCCGCTCGGTGTTCGGCTCGCTCGCCTTCAAGTGCACCGACGAGGTCAAGGCGCGGGTGCAGGTGGTGGCCGAAGACATCTTCCTGTCGGATCGGCTCGACCTGGAGGCGGGGCTGCTCAGCCACGGCGAGAAGCAGTGGCTGGAGATCGGCATGCTGCTGATGCAGGACCCCGAGCTGCTGCTGCTCGACGAGCCGATCGCCGGCATGAGCGCCCGCGAGCGCGAGCTCACCGCCGAGCTGCTGCAGCGCATCTGCAAGAACCGCTCGGTGATCGTGATCGAGCACGACATGGACTTCGTCAAGCGCATCGCCCACAAGGTGACCGTGATGCACCAGGGGAAGATCATCGCCGAAGGCCCGATGGAGCAGGTGCAGGCCGACCCGAAGGTCATCGACGTCTATCTGGGGCATTGATGAAACCCCCACGCCTGTCACTTCCTGCCTGCGCTGCCCGCCGAGGGGGCGCGGCCCGGCGGCGGGCCGTCTCGCGGAGCTCGCCATGCTGAAAGTCACCGACCTGTTCGTCGCCTACGGCCAGAGCGAGGCGCTGCACGGCATCTCGTTCGAGGGCAGGAAGAACGAGACCGTCGCCATCATGGGCAGGAACGGCATGGGCAAGACGACGCTCTTCAAGAGCCTCATGGGCATCCTGCCGGTCAAGGCCGGCAGCATCGAGATCGGCGGCGCCGAGGTCTCCAGGGACGAGAGCTTTCGGCGCGTCGCCAAGGGCATCGCCTACGTGCCGCAGGGCCGGATGATCTTTCCCACCCTCACGGTCGAGGAGAACATCCAGACCGGCCTCGAGAACTCGAAGACGCGGCAGATTCCCGACGAGATCTACGCCCTCTTCCCGGTCCTCTTCGACATGAAGCGCAGGAAGGGCGGCAACCTCTCCGGCGGCCAGCAGCAGCAGCTCGCGATCGCCCGCGCGCTCGTCACCGAGCCGAAGGTGCTGCTGCTCGACGAGCCCACCGAAGGCATCCAGCCGTCGATCATCAAGGACATCGCCAAGGCGCTGAACGAGATCAGAAAGCTGCGCGAGATCACGATCATCGTCTCCGAGCAGGTGCTGAGTTTCGCCATGGACGTGGCCGACCGGCTGTTCGTGATCGAAGGCGGCCGGCTCGTTCACGAGACCTCTCGCGTCGACACCGATGTGAGCCGCATCAAGCAGTACCTGTCCGTCTGATGACCACCCCCACGCTTGTCGCTTCGCTCCGGCGCTGCCCCCCGAGGGGGCGCAGTCCGCCTCGGGGCGGCCCGGCGCCGGACTGACCTCTTCCACCTTCATCGAGCCCACACACATGACCGACACCCTCATCAAGGTCGACCTCACGAAGTCGCCCGTCGAGAACGAAAACATCCACAACCGCTGGCACCCCGACATCCCGATGGCCTGCTGGGTGAACCCGGGCGACGACTTCATCCTCGAGACCTTCGACTGGACCGGCGGCTACATCAAGAACAACGACAGCGCCGACGACGTGCGCGACATCGACCTGTCGACGGTGCACTACCTGTCGGGCCCGGTGGGCGTGAAGGGGGCGGAGCCGGGCGACCTGCTCGTCGTCGACCTGCTCGACATCGGCGCCAAGCCCGACAGCGAGTGGGGCTTCAACGGCTTCTTCTCGAAGAAGAACGGCGGCGGCTTCCTGACCGAGCACTTCCCGCTGGCGCAGAAGTCGATCTGGGACTTCCACGGCATGTTCACGACCTCGCGCCACGTGCCGGGCGTGAAGTACGCCGGCCTGATCCACCCCGGCCTCATCGGCTGCCTGCCCGACAAGCCGATGCTGGACATGTGGAACAGGCGCGAGCAGGCGCTGATCGACACCGACCCGACACGGGTGCCCGGCCTGGCCAACCCGCCCTCGGCCGGCACCGCCCACATGGGCAGGATGACCGGCGAGGCGAAGGCGAAGGCCGCCGCCGAAGGCGCCCGCACCGTGCCGCCGCGCGAGCATGGCGGCAACTGCGACATCAAGGACCTGTCGCGCGGCTCGAAGGTGTTCTTCCCGGTCTACGTCGACGGCGCGGGCCTCTCCGTCGGCGACCTGCACTTCAGCCAGGGCGACGGCGAAATCACCTTCTGCGGCGCCATCGAGATGGCCGGCTGGGTGCACATGAAGGTCTCGCTCATCAAGGGTGGCATGGCCAAGTACGGCATCAAGAACCCGATCTTCAAGCCGAGCCCGATCACGC
>CAXSEJ010000073.1:0-10585 GCA_964236395.1 uncultured Rhizobacter sp. | reverse complement strand
GCAACGAAAAAGCCCCGCCGTAGCGGGGCTTCGTTCTTGCCGACCGACGGGTCAGGTGCGAACGTTGCGGCGGCGCCGGCTCATGAAGCCCAGCGCGCCGAGTCCGGCCAGCATGAGGGCATAGGTTTCCGGCTCCGGCACGGGCGCCGTCACCGAGAAGTTCGCGGTCTCGAATGCATCCGTCGCCGGGATGTCGGTGAACGACAGGGCGGTGATGCGCGACGACCCGGTCGCCGTGAACTGAACGTACTGCGAAGAGCTCTGATCGCCGTTGGTCACCGAGAACCCGAGGCTCGAGGCGGTGAAGGATTGCGCGCCGGCGGTGGTCGTGACGGTCAACGCGTTGTACAGGTCGGGCGAGCCCCACAGGAAGCTGACGTAGCCGACGCCTCCGTTGAGGAAGCTGAGCGTGGCCGTGTTGCCGGACGACGGGCCGGCGGCGAGGAAGTGGTTCTCGTACACGCCGCCGAAGGGGATGTCGGCGAAAGGCCGGTCGCTGGTGTAGACCGTCCCGCCCGTCAGCGCGGCGACCTGCGAGCCACCCGAAGACAGCCCCGACGACGACAGCGAAAGAAAGCTGCTGGTGTTTCCGGTCAGTGCCGGAGTGACCTGAGCGTGAGCGGAAAAAGCGGCCAGAAGCGTGGCGGCCAGGAGGAATTTAGGTGTGCGCATGATGAAGGCAGCAGGGCTGCGAAGAGTGAATGGGCGGAGCCTATTCACTCACTTCATCGTTCGGTCCCCCGTGACCCGGGGATAGCCCCCGAGCGGTCCGACCGCCGGGCGCCGACCCGGCGCAAAGCGTGCGATTTCGCACGCTTCAGGGCGTTGCCGGGCAGGCCGGGTAGTTGGCCTGGTACGCCGCACGCACCGACGGCGGGGTGTAGTCCTCGGCGCTCGGCGTGTTGACCGTGAACGCACAGCCATACGTCGGACTCGCCACGACCGCCGGTGTCGTCACGTCGTCGCCCGCAGGCCTGGGACCACCCGCTTCCCACTTCACCATGGCATCGAAGGCCGCAGTGCCTTCCGCGGCCGTGAATGCGCAATGGCCGACGTCACGGATGGCTCGCTGCACAAGGAATCGGTCGGTGGCCTTCGCCTTGGTGCGGGCGGCATACACCTGCTCCATCTTGAATGGCACGAACAGGTCACCCAGAGTGTGGATGCTCACCACCGGGATGGAGATTTCGCCGTTGACCACGGGGATCCAGCGCAGGCCGTCCGTGCGCAGCCGGTTGGCGTCGGCAGCGGGCGTGATCTTGAAGGCGGCCGAATTGAATGCCGTGTCGAGGGGAGTGTTGGACGCCGACGACGCATCGATCTTGTAGAACAGGCCCCTCGTGTCGACGACGTTCTTGTTCAAGATGCCGCTGATCGTGCCGTCGCCGCCCAGCGACGAGAAGATATTGTTCTGGTTGCCCGAGTTCGCGAAGCCTTCGTTGTAGAAGGGCCGGGGACCGCCGCTGAGGAAAGCAACAGCGTTCTTCAGCTTGTCTCCCTGGGCGTTGGTCACGCCCGGGATGGCGCCGGAGGGAAAGGTGGTCCAGAGCGCGGAACGGATGACCGGCGCCAAGGTGGCGAAATCCGTCGCCTGCGGGAAGGTCGTGATCGGAAAGCCGGCCAGCTGTTGCGCCACCACCTGGTAGCCGCCGAAATAGTTGAACAGCTCGGTGTCGCCGACCACGCCGCACATGGGCACGGCACCGGCATAGCTCACCTTGTTGACGGCCGTCCGAGCGGCCTCGGCCTCGATGGCGGCAGCCGTGATGTGGCCACCCATCGAGATGCCGCTGATGAAGATCTTGCTCGGCGCCGCGAGCGTCCGGCCGCGCGCCGCCGCGATCGAATTGAAATTCAGGGCCAGGGCGTTGGTGTCCTCGACGCCGACCCGGACGTCGTAGTAGTTTTTCGAGTAGCTCGACGACGCCCACGCGTAGCCGTTGTCGAGCAGATAGCGCCGCATGATGGGAATGCTGCTGGGCGACAGTGCCGCGCCGGTTCCGGCGTAACCGTGCGCCCACATCACGAGCTTGCCGTTCCAGGTCGCGGGGACCTCGATCTGGTAGCTGGAGCCACCGAGCACGCCGGCCCAGCGGTCGGTGACGACGGTGCTGCCACCCAGAGCAGCGAACGTGGTGTTCACCGTTGCGGTGAACACACGGGTGTCCTGTGGCCGAGTCTCCTCGGCTACGGGGGTGCTGTCGTCGTTGTTGCCGCCGCAAGCGACGAGGGTGGCAATGGCGAGGGCTGTCGGAACGAACCGGCCGGCTCGTGCGAATGTCTGATTCATTGTTGTCTCCTGATTGCGCCGGACGTGCCGGCGCTTGCATTTCGTCGACCGCAGCAACCGCGCGATCGTTTGCTCAGGGTAGTGGCAAGCGTGCGGGCCGCCATCCGGACATGTCATTAGCGCTTGCGCACGGCGATTGCCCGAGCGGCCCGACGGTCAGCGCGTCGGAGTGATCTTCCAGAGTTCGCCGTCGTGCGAATCGGTCACGACGTAGAGCGCGCCGTCGCCGCCCTGGCGCACGTCGCGCACCCGCTGGCCGCGCTCCGACAGCAGGCGCTCCTCGCCGACCACGCGGTCGCCTTCCAGCACCAGCCGCACCAGCGCCCGGTCGCGCAGGGCGCCGGTGAAGAGGTTGCCGCGCCAGGCCGGGAACGCCTCGCCCGTGTACCACTGCGCCCCGGAAGGCGCGATGACCGGGTCCCAGTAGTAGACCGGCTGCTCCAGCCCGACCCGGGCGGTGGCGCCGTCGCCGATCGGCCGGCCCGAGTACTCCTGCCCGTAGGCGATCGTCGGCCAGCCGTAGTTCTTGCCCTTCTCGATGAGGTTCAGCTCGTCGCCGCCGCGCGTGCCCATCTCGACGACCCAGAGCCGCCCTTGCGGATCGAACGCCGCTGCCTGCACGTTGCGCTGGCCGAGGGTCCAGATCTCCGGCCGCGCGCCGGGCTGGCCGACGAAGGGGTTGTCGGCGGGCACCGAGCCGTCGGCCGCGATGCGCAGGATCTTGCCCATGTGGCTGCCCAGCTGCTGCGCCTGTGGCCGCATGACGGCGTCGGAGCGCTCGCCGAGGGTGACGTAGAGCATGCCGTCGGGACCGAAGGCGAGGCGCGAGCCGTAGTGCTTGTCGCCGTCGTAGGTCGGCAGCGCGCGCAGGATGACGCGCACCTGCTCGAGCCGCTTCGAGTCGGCCGACAGCACGCCGCGCGCCACCGAGGTGCCATTGCCGCCGGTGCGCGGCTCGGAGAAGCTCCAGAACACCGTGCGGTCGTCGACGAAGGCGGGGCTCAGGGCAACGTCGAGCAGGCCGCCCTGGCCGCGTGCGTCGACCGCCGGCACGCCTTCGATCGGCGCGCCGGTCTTGCCTGTGGCCGACACGATGCGCATGCGGCCCGGCTTCTCGGTGACGAGCAGGTCGCCGTTCGGCAGCGGCTCGACGGCCCAGGGCTGCTCGAGCCGGGTGGCGAGCACGGTGACGGTGAAGGGCGCGCTGACGGGCGCCGCGCAGGCGCGGGTCTGGCCGGCGAAAGCGGGCGTCTGCGTCGAGGCGTTGGCCGGGCGCCTGTCGAGCGGCGCGCAGGCACCGCCGGAACGCAGCGCCTGCGCCGATGTCGCCTGCGCCGCAGCGCCCAAGGCGAAGGCGAGGAGGAACGATCGGCTGGAAAAGTGCATCGCGATTGCGTCCGTGGAATGCAGCGGACGGGCAAGCGACGTACCGCGCCGCCGAGGCCGACGAGCGCGGCAGGCCGCGCGCCGTCGCGGCTTTTCTTGATCGGCAGCCAAGAAGCTGCTCGACGCCGAGCAGTCAGCGTCGGTCGACCACGACCTCCAGGTAGTCGCTCGGCACCACGACGCTGTCGTCGCCCGAGCGGTTCAGGCGGGCGATGAGTGCCGTCAGGTCGTCGGTCAAGGCGGCCTGGCCGGCCGCGTCGAGCGCGGCGAAGGCCTTCAGCACCGGGCCGTACCAGGTTCGAAACACCTCGACCCAATGCGCCGGCGAGCGGTAGCGGAAGACGAAGCTGCGCTGCTCGACCCGGATCGAGCTCGACTCGGAGGCGAGCAGTTCGTCGAGCCGCGCACGCGTGCCCCAGAGGGCGGGCGAGCGCACGCCGGCAGGCGGCGGCACGTGCCGGCCGATCGTCTTGAAGAGCTGGCCGATGAAACCTTCGGGCGTCCAGTTGGCCAGCCCGATCCGGCCGCCCGGCCGGCACACGCGGAGCAGCTCGGCGGCGGCAAGCTCCTGGTTCGGCGTGAACATGACGCCGAACGTCGAGACGACGACGTCGAAGCGGGCGTCCTCGAACGGAAGCGCTTCGGCATCGGCCTCGCGGAAGGCGATGTCGAGCCGCTCGGCGGCGGCGCGCTCGCGGGCTCGCTCGAGCAGCGCGGGCACGTAGTCGCTGGCCGTGACGCTGCACCAGCGCCGGGCCGCGGCCAGCGAGGCGTTGCCGTTGCCGGCGGCCACGTCGAGCACGTTCTCGCCGGCGCGCAGGTCGAGTGCCTCGCACAGTGTCTCGCCGACAATCTGCAAGGTGGTGCCGACCACGGCGTAGTCGCCGGACGACCATGCCCCTTGTTGGCGGGCTTTCAGGGCGGCAAGATCGACGGTGGCGGGTCCGGGGCGTTCGGTGGCGGTGGCGGTGGCGGCAGTCTGCATGATCTCTTTCCATTCGAGCTGGGATTGCGAAGGTAGCGGCCGGGCGTGGTCGCGGCCGTGGTCGCGGCCGTGGTAGTGGGCGTGGAAAAGGCGCCCCACCTCGTCGACCGCAGCGCCGCGGTCATGCGCCCGGTGCTCGACCTGCGCCTGCTCGGCCCGATGACAGTGACGCGCGACGCGGTGGCGCAGACCCTGCCGAGCTCGCGCAAGGTGCGCGGTCTGATCGCCTACCTGGCCCTGGCGCCGCGGCCGGTATCGCGCAGCCATCTGTGCGAGCTCCTCGGCGACGTGCCGAGCGACCCGCGCGGCGAGCTGCGCTGGTGCCTGAGCAAGGCCCG
Source organism: uncultured Rhizobacter sp. (assembly GCA_964236395.1). Lineage (GTDB taxonomy): Bacteria > Pseudomonadota > Gammaproteobacteria > Burkholderiales > Burkholderiaceae_C > Schlegelella_A. The sequence continues at coordinate 5,586 of CAXSEJ010000073.1, read as the reverse complement.
GCGAATCGTCGACAGCCCGGCGCACCGGCGCATCCGCAGCGCCGACGACACGATCCGGCTCGATCTCGACGGGGCATTCGCCGACGCCGTCGAGATCGGCCGGGCGATGCAGGCCGGCATCGACGGCCTCGGCACCGATCGACTGAGCACGCTGGCCGCGCTTTTCGTCGGCGACTTCCTGGAAGGCCTGGAGCTCGAGCGCAGCCCGCAGTTCAACGGCTGGGTGCTGGCGCAGCGGCGGCGCCTGCGCGGCTGCCACGTCGCCGTGCTCGACCACCTCGTCGCTGCGGGCGAGACCATCGGCGAGGCGGTCTTCGTCCACCTCGACAAGTGGCTCGAGCTGGCACCCTTCGACCGGCGGGCTCACGACGGCCTGCTCCAGGCGCTCGCCCGGACCGGCCGGAGCCAGGAAGGCGATTCGCACGTCGAGGTGACCGCACGCCGCTTCGAGGCCGATGGGCTGGACGGGCGCCCGCTGCGCGACGCCTGGCTGCAGGCGAAGGCGGCGCGCCGCCCTGGCGAGGGGTCGCCGGCAGGCACCGCGTCGCCTGCCGTCCCGGCACCTGCGGCGGCCTCGGCCGTGACCACCGCACCGGCGCGGCGGGCGTCCATCGCGGTCATGCCGTTCGTCGAGTCGGCCGCCGGCCAGAGCGTGCGCGGCGGCCTGGCCGACGGCCTCACCCACGACGTCATCACCCGGCTGGCGAAGCTGCGCAGCCTGTTCGTGATCGCCCAGGGCACCGTCTTCGCCCTCGGCGAGCGCCGCGTCGGCGCCGAGGAGGCGGGCCGGACGCTCGCCGTCGACTACATCGTCGCCGGGTCGGTGCGCCGGCACGGCCTGCGTCTGCTGGTCAACGTCGAGCTCGCCGAGACGAGGACCGCCCGCGTCGTCTGGGCCGAGGCGTTCGAGCAGACGCGCGACGACGCCTTCGCGCTCCTCGACGAGATCGGCGACCGGATCGTCGCCTCGATCGCCGGCGAGATCGAGGCGACCGAGCGCGACCGCGCCATCCTGCGGCCGCCGAGTTCGCTCGACGCGTGGGAGGCCCACCACCGCGGCCTCTGGCACATGTACCGCTTCGATCGGGGCGACAACGCCGAGGCCGCCCGGTTCTTCACGATGGCGGTGCGCCTCGACCCGACCTTCGCCCGCGCCCACGCCGGCCTTTCCTTCACCCACTTTCAGAACGCCTTCCAGCACTGGGCCGATCCCGGGCACGAAACGCGACGCGCGTTCGCCACCGCCGCCGACGGCCTGCGCGCCGACGAACGAGACCCGGCCGCGCACTGGGCGATGGGCCGAGCGCTCTGGCTGCGCGACGAGCAGGGCGCCTGCCTGCGCGAGCTCGAGGCCGCGGTCGGCCTGAGCCCGAATTTCGCCCTCGGTCACTACACGCTGGCGTTCGTGCACAGCCAGTCGGGCGATCCCGACGCCGCCATCCGCTTTGCCGACCGGTCGCGCCGGCTCAGCCCGTTCGATCCGCTCCTGTTCGGCGTCCTCGGCTCGCGCGCCATGGCACTGGCGCGTCTCGGCCGCCACGAGGAGGCCGCCGACTGCGCCATCGAGGCCGCATCGCGCCCGAACGCGCATGCCCACATCGGCGCCATCGCGGCGAACTGCCTGGCACTGGCCGGCCGGCTCGACGAAGGCCGGGCGTTCGCCGCCCGCATCCACGTCGCGGTGCCGGGCTACCGGTTCGACGACTTCGCCGCGACGTTCCGCTTCGGGCCCGAGGGCCGCGCGCTCTTCGGCGAAGGCGCAAGGCGCATCGGCCTGGCCTGAGCCGGGGCGTGCGCCGACCGGCTCAGCCGGGGCCCATGAACCGGTCGCGCAAGGACTGGGTGCCGCTGCGGAGCACGCCCAGGTCGCTGCCGACCGCCAGGAAGCGGGCGCCCATGGCGAGGTAGCGCCGCGCGTCCGCCTCCACCGGGGCGATGATGCCGATGGCCTTGCCGACCTGCCCGATGGCGTCGAACACCGCGGCGATGGCGGCCTGGGACTCCGGGTGGTTGGCGTCGTCGAGGTGGCCGACGGCCGCGGAGAGGTCGGCCGGGCCGACGAAGACGCCGTCGACGCCGTCGACCGACGCGATCTCGACCGCTGCCTCGAGGCCTTTCCTGCTCTCGATCTGCACCAGCACGCCGATCTGCTCGTCGATGCCGGCGAAGTAGCCGGGCACCGTGCCGTAGCGGTTGCCGCGCTGCGAGGTCGAGACGCCGCGCACGCCGAGCGGCGGGTAGCGCGTGGCGGCGACGGCGCGACGCGCTTCGTCGGCGCTCTCGATCATCGGCACGAGAAAGTTGGCGAAGCCGGCGTCGAGCAGGCGCTTCAGCTCGACCGGGTTGTTCGAGGCCGGGCGCGCGATCGGCGCGCTGACGCTGTCTTTCAAGGCCATGAGCTGCGGAATGAAGGTCGTGACGTCGTTCGGCGAGTGCTCGCCGTCGAGCAGCAGCCAGTCGAAGCCGGCGATGCCGAGCACTTCGGTGCTGATCGGGCTGGCGAGCGAGCACCAGCAGCCGATGAGCGTCTCGCCGGCGAGGAGGCGGCGCTTGAACGAGTTGGGGAAGGCGCGGTAGGGGTCGGTCGTGGGCATGGGCATGGGGTCCCTGTCAGTCGATCTTCAGGCCGGCACCTCGCCGATGCCGATGCGGCCGGCGCTGTCGGTGACGACGACGAGGTTGCGGGTGAAGAACGGGCCGTGCGCGCCGCTCAGGTCGAGGGCGAGCACGTCGTGCAGCGTCGAGAGCTGAATGGGAAACGAAGGCGACAGCCCGGGGTCGTTCATTGGGACCCGGTTGTAGGACGACCGACGACGCGCCGCAAGAGAGATTGCGCCGATGTGTGCCAGGCGGCGCGGGCGGAGCATGCCGGCGTGACTGCCCCCACTCTTCCCACGCCGCCCCTTGCCCGGCGTCGGCGTCTGGAAAAGGAATTCGGATGACCACCATCGCCTACGTCGCCAATGCCGACAGCCACGACATCTCCGTGTTCGAGGTCGATGGCACGAGCGGCGCGCTGCACGAGGTCGAGCGCTTCGCCGTCGGCGGCGCGGTCATGCCGCTGGCCGCCAGCCCCGACGGGCGCTGGCTGCAGGCGTCGATCCGCTCCGAGCCGTGCCGCGTCGTGAGTCTGGCCATCGACCCGGCGAGCGGCCGGCTGAGCCAGATCGGCGCGGCGCCGCTGCCGGCCAGCATGTGCTGGATATCGACCGACCGCAGCGGCCGCTTCCTGCTCAGCGCGTCGTACGGTGGCAGCCAGGTGGCGGTCAGCCCGATCGGCAGCGACGGCGCGGTCGGGCCCGCCCAGCAGGTCGTCGCGACCGATTCGCACGCTCACTCGGTTTGCGTCGATGCGAGCAATCGCTTCGCCTTTGGCGCCTGCCTCGGCAGCGGCGTCGTCCGTCACTGGCACTTCGACGCCGAGACCGGCCGCCTCGAAGACAACGCGGTGCCGACATGGACAGCGCGCCCGGCCGCCGGGCCGCGCCACATCGCGCTGCACCCGCACGCCTCCATCGTGTACCTGCTGAACGAGCTCGACGCGACCATCGACGTCCTCGCGCTCGACGCCGGCGCCGGCACCCTGGCCACCCGGCAGACGGTGAGCGCCTGGCCGGAAGGCGCGACTGGCGCGCCGTGGGCCGCCGACCTGCACGCCACCCCCGACGCTCGCTTCCTCTACGCCAGCGAGCGGCGGACGAGCACCCTGGCCGCGTTTTCCATCGCCGACGGCAGTGGACTGCTCACACTGGTGGGCAGCACGCCCACGGAAGCCGAGCCGAGGGGCTTCGCGATCACGGCCGACGGCCGCTTCCTGATTGCGGCGGGCCAGGCCTCGCATCGGGTTGCGTGCTACGCCATCGACCCAGCCAGCGGTGCGCTGGACCTGGGCGACACGGCAGCGAGCGGACGCAATCCGAACTGGGTGGAGTGCGTGGAACTGCCCGGCTGAGCCGGGCGAAAAAACTGCCTACCGGCCGAGCGAGCCGTATTCGCTCTGGGCGAAATGGAGCGCCGCTTCACGCGTGCCGAACAGTTGCTGGCCGAGGCTCTTGGCCGGCCGGTCGCCGCGCGCGTCGTCGCCGCTCAGCAGCACGCCGGCTTTCCAGCCGCTGTCGCCCCACGATTCCGCGATGGGGATGGCCTGGTAGGCGGCCGCGCCGTCGCTCGCGTCACGCATGGCTCATTCCTTCACTCGACCTGCCTTCGAACTGGCAGGACGCGATCGCGAACTCCACCGGGATCATTTCCTCGGTGATGCGATTGATCTGGTTGCTGTCCCAGACCGGCTCCGCATAAGCCGCGTCCAGTTCGGTGCGCAGAAGCTTGTACTTCCCGTGCAGTTCGTCCAGTTTCATTGCGTCCTCACGTCGATGTTTGGAATTGCGGCAGTGCAGCAAAGAGTGTGCCGATGGCTTCGGGCGGGCTGTGTCGGACGATGCCTTGTCTGCGCCATCCAGGGTCCGAAACCACCCCCGCACTCATGGGGTGTGGAGCAGCCGGCGTGCCTACAAACGGGGGTCGTCAAGCACGCCGCGCACCCGGGCAGCAGCGAGCGCGACGCGCGCGCCGGCGGCCACGCTCTCCACCAATGGAACCTCGATGCCGAGCGCCAGCGTTGGGGCGAAGTCGACCAGCCCGGCGCCGCCGAGAACGACGCAATCGACGCCGACGGCCGCGCGCCGGCACGCATCGCGCAGCAGCGCCGTCGCCGCGCCGCGGTCGGCGGCCAGCTCCGCGCCGCTCGGCGCGACGGTGTGGACGCCGGCCAGGACGTCGCCGAAGCCGAGCTGCTCGGCCAACCGCCGCAGCATCGGGCGCCAGGCGACGCCGCCGGTGACGATGGCGAAGCGTCCGTGGCGGGCCGCCTCCTGCATCGCCGCACCGGCGAGGCCGATCACCGGCACGTCGGTGAGCCCGCGCAGGGCGGCGCAGCCGGGGTCGCCGAAGCAGCCGACGAGCACCGCGTCGGGCGCGGGCTGCTCCGCCCGGAACGCCCGCCAGGCATCGAGCACCGCCTCGGCGCCGACGGCGTAGCTGCGCTCGTCGGCGATGTAAGGCGCGCCGAAGCGGGCCGTGGCGGTGTGCACGGTCACGGCGGTCCCTGCGATCGCTTCGACATGCCGGCGCAAAAGGGCCGTGATCGCGGCCGTGGTGTTGGGATTGACGACGAGGAGGTTCACGTGACCGGGCGTTCAGCCGCGGCGACGGCGCAGCAGCGCCGCGCTGACCAGGCCCGCGCCGATGACGAGGAGCGAAACCCCGGTGGTGAGGGTGCCGAGGGCGTAGATCGCCGGGTCGGTGACCGTGGTCGTCAGCCCCTGCAGCTCGAGCGGCAGGGTGTTGAGGTCGCCGATCGCCTGCGACGAGCGCGCGATCTCGTCCCAGCTGAGCGTGAAGCCGAACATGCCCACGCCGATGACCGAGGGCGCGATCAGCGGCAGGACGACGTGGCGAAAGGTCTGCCATGGCGTCGCGCCCTGGTCGCGCGCGGCCTCTTCGTAGGCCGGATCGAAGCGGTTGAAGACGGCGAACATGATGAGCAGGCCGAACGGCAGCGTCCAGGTCAGGTGGGCGCCGAGGCCG
>CAXSEJ010000072.1:0-10628 GCA_964236395.1 uncultured Rhizobacter sp. | reverse complement strand
GGCTGCGCTCGTGCGCCTCGTCGATGATCAGCGTGTCGTAGGCGCGCAGCAGCGGATCGGTCTGCGTCTCGGCGAGCAGGATGCCGTCGGTCATCAGCTTGACGCTCGCGCCCGCCGACAGCCGATCCTGAAAGCGGATCTTGAAGCCGACGACCTCGCCGAGCGGCGTCTTCAGCTCGTCGGCGATCCGCTTCGCGACGCTCGACGCGGCGATGCGGCGCGGCTGGGTGTGGCCGATCAGGCCGCCGCCGTTGGCTCGGCCGCGGCCGAGCTCGAGCACGATCTTCGGCAGCTGTGTCGTCTTGCCGGAGCCGGTTTCGCCGCACACGATGACGACCGGGTTGGCCTCGATCGCGGCGGCGATCTCCTGCCGCCGCGCCGAGACCGGCAGACCCTCCGGATATTCGATGCGCGGCAACGCGTGGGCCGGTCCGGCCGACGCTGCGAGGGTACGGTGCGGGCTGGCCATCGGTGGCCGATTATCCCGGCGCTGCGCCTTGCTGGCGCGATCGGCCCGATCGGCGCTGCCGCCTGCGCGCCTGTGCCACCGCCTCTGCGCGCAGCGTCGGCGGCTTGTCGACAGCTCGAGGCCAAGGCGCTGCGCCTGTCGCAACGCACTGCGGCTAGTACCGATGTTGCTCCAGCGACTCGGGTGCTACATTGATTTTTGCTCAAGCGCACCTGCGATCAGCGCCAGCGGCACGGCCGCTCACGATGACTCTGCACGACATCAAACCACGACAGGAGACAACCGAATGAATCGACTGACCCAGCTTGCCGGCGCCCTCGCGCTGGCCGCGCTGTCAGGGCTTGCGCTGGCCGCCGACCCGATCAAGATCGGCGTCGACGGGCCGTTCACCGGCGGCTCGTCGTCGATGGGCGTCAGCATGCGGGACGGCGTTCGCCTCGCCACCGACGAGATCAACAAGGCCGGTGGCGTGCTCGGCCGCCAGCTGCTGCTGGTGGAGCGCGACGACGAAGCGAAGAACGAACGCGGCGTGCAGATCGCGCAGGAGTTCATCAACAAGGAGAAGGTGGCGGCCACGGTCGGCTACATCAACACCGGCGTCGCGCTCGCGTCGCAGCGCTTCTTTCAAGACGCCAAGATCCCGGTCATGAACAACGTGGCGACCGGCTCGATCATCACGCACCAGTTCGACGACCAGCCCGGCAACTACATCTTTCGCAACGCCGCGCACGACAGCATCCAGGCACCGATGATCGTCGACGAAGCGATCACCCGGCGCGGCTTCAAGAAGGTCGCGATCCTCGCCGACTCGACGAGCTACGGCCAGCTCGGCCGCGAAGACCTCGAGAAGGCCCTCGCCCTGAAAGGGCTCAAGCCGGTCACGACCGAGAAGTTCAACATCAAAGACGTCGACATGACGGCGCAGCTGCTGAAAGCCAAGGAAGCCGGCGCCGAGGTCGTGCTCACCTACGGCATCGGCCCCGAGCTCGCGCAGATCGCCAACGGCATGACCAAGCTCGGCTGGAAGGTGCCGATCATCGGCAGCTGGACCCTTTCGATGGCCAACTACATCGACAACGCCGGCCCGGGCGGCGAAGGCGCACGCATGCCGCAGACCTTCATCCAGGAGCCGACCACGCCGAAGCGGCAGTCGTTCATCGTGAGCTACCTGAAGACGTTCAACCCGAAGGGCAGCCGCATCGACTCGCCGGTGTCGGCCGCGCAGGGCTACGACTCGATCTACCTGCTCGCTGCGGCGATCAAGCAGGCCGGCAGCACCGACGGCCCGAAGATCAAGGCCGCGCTCGAGAACCTGACCACGCCGGTGACCGGTGTCGTCACGACCTACAACAAACCATTCTCGGTGAAGGACCACGACGCGATCACCGCCAACATCCCGGTGTTCGGCGAGGTGAAAGGCCAACGCGTCGTCTATGCGTACCCCGACGATTTCACGAAGGCCTCGCAAGTTCGCCTGAAGGATGTGAATGCGAAGGGCGCACTGACGGTCACGAAGAAGTAGCGCGTAAGCCTGGTCGTGCCGCCGCGAGTCGCCTCGCGGCGGCACTTTCGTTTGACCGCCGCGGTCGGTTGAAGCCTTCAAGTCGAGGCGCAAATTGGCGCCAACGAAAGCCATGCAGGCCAAGCCATGCAAGTCCTGACCCAGCTGATCTACAGCGGCATCGCGCTCGGCATGATCTACGCGGTGATCGCATTCGGCTACCAGCTCACGTTCGCGACCTCGGACACGCTGAACTTCGGCCAGGGCGACGCGCTGATGCTCGGCGCGCTCGTCGGCCTCACGCTCGTCGGCCTGGGCGTCAACTACTGGCTGATGATTCCGCTGGTGTGCATCTTCGGCGCGGTGCAGGGCGCCTTTGTCGAGCGCATCGGCGTGCGGCCGGCGCTGAAGATCAAGTCGGAGTTCGGCTGGATCATGTCGACGATCGCGCTCGGCATCATCTTCAAGAACGTCGCCGAGAACGTCTGGGGCCGCGACGATCTGAAGTTCCCGTCGCCGCTGCCCGAGGCGCCGCTGCATTTTCTCGGCGCGAACGTCTTGCCGATGGAGATCCTGGTCGTCGTCGGCGCGGTGCTGATGATGCTCGCGGTCGAGGTCTTCAACCGGCGCTCGATCTACGGCAAGGCGGTGGTCGCCACCTTCAACGACCGCGACGCCGCCAAGCTGATGGGCATCAACACCGGTCTCGTCATCACCTTCTCGTACGCTCTGTCGTCGATGAGCGCGGCCTTCGCCGGCGTGCTGATCGCGCCGCTCACGCTGACCGGCGCGACGATGGGCGCGGTGCTCGGCCTCAAGGCCTTCGCCGTGGCCATCATCGGCGGTCTGACGAGCGGCATGGGCATCATCCTCGGCGGCATCATCCTCGGCATCGCCGAGACCACGACCGGCTTCTACATCTCCACCGGCTACAAGGACGTGCCCGGCCTGGTGCTGCTGCTCATCGTGCTGGCCATCCGGCCGGCCGGCCTGTTCGGCAAGACGGCGATCAAGAAGGTATGAACACGTCGCGGCTCCTGCGCGCCGGGGCCGCGCTGCTCGGCATCGCCGCGCTCGTGCTGTTCCCGATCGCGATCGCCAATCCGTACTACATCCACCTGCTCGAGACGATCATGATCTACGCGATCCTGCTCTTCGGGCTCGACATCGTGGTCGGCTACACGGGTCAGGTGTCGCTCGGCCATGCCGGCCTCTTCGGCATCGGTGCCTACACGGCCGGGGTGATGGTCACGAAGCTCGCCACGCCGCTGCTCGTGACGCTGGCCGGCGCCATCGGCATCACCGCCCTCTTCGGCGCCGTGCTCGCGCTGCCGGCGCTGCGCGTCACCGGCCCCTACCTGGCGATGGTGACGCTCGCCTTCGGCACCATCATCCAGATCCTCATCAACGAGATGACCTTTCTCACCGAGGGCCCGCTCGGCATCAAGCTCGTCAAGCCGGCACTGCTCGGCGCGCAGCTCGGCGAGCGGGACTTCTTCTGGGTCGTGGCCGCGCTCCTCGTCCTCTCGCTCGTCTTTGTGCACAACGTGCTGCGCTCGCACCTCGGCCGCGCTTTCGAGGCTCTGCGCGGCAGCCCGGTGGCGTCGGACTGCATGGGCGTTTCGGTGTACCGCTACAAGGTCTACGCCTTCGTCGTCAGCGCCGGCCTGGCCGGGCTCGCCGGTGCGCTCTACGCCTTTTCCGAGCAGTACATCTCGCCCAACACCTACAACTTCGAGCTGACGGTGCTGTTCCTGCTGGCCGTCATCATGGGCGGCCGCAAGACGCGGACGGGCGCGATGCTCGGCGCGACGATCATCGTGCTGCTGCCCAAGCTGCTCGACGACCTCGAGCTGTTCCGCTACGTCTCGGTGGCGCTGGCCGTCGTCGTCGCCGTGGCCGCCTTCGTTGCCGTCCGCCGTGGCCAACGCCGCGTGCAGCAGATGGCCATCCCGGTCGTCGGCAGCATCGCACTGGCCGGCGTCTCGTTCGTGCTCCAGGGCATGACCGACTGGCGCCTCTCGATCTTCGGCGTGATCACGCTCTTCGTCGTCTACTACCTGCAGGACGGCATCGTCGGCTTCGTCCGCAACGCGCTGAACTTGAAGCGGCCCGTCGTGACTCAGGTGCATGGCACGGCGGCCAAGCCGGTCGATGCGGTCGCCACCACCGCGACCACCACCGCGACCGCCGGCGCGACCGGCGACATCCTCGAAGCCAGCAAGGTGCTGATGCAGTTCGGCGGCCTCAAGGCCCTCAACGATGTCGACCTCGTCGTCCGTCGCGGCGCCATCCACGGCCTGATCGGGCCGAACGGCTCGGGCAAGAGCACGATGATGAACGTGCTGACCGGCATCTACGTGCCGACCGCCGGCACGATCGAGTTCGCGGGCCGCACGGTGGTTGGACGCACCTCTTCGGACATCGCCCTCTCCGGCATCGCCCGCACCTTCCAGAACGTGCAGCTGTTCGGCGAGATGACGGCACAGCAGAACGTGCTGGTCGGCCTGCACCACACCTTCCGCAGCAATCTGCTCGATGTCGCCGTCACGTCGCCGCGCTATCGCCGCGAGCGCGCCGCCGCCGAGGCCCGCGCCCTCGGCCTGCTGGAGTTCGTCGGTCTGAGCGGCTTCGCCGGCGAGGAGGCGCGCAATCTTCCCTACGGCAAGCAGCGCCTGCTCGAGATCGCCCGCGCACTGGCGCTCGACCCGAAGTTGCTGCTGCTCGACGAGCCCGCCGCCGGCCTCACCGCGCCCGACATCAAGGAGCTCGTCGTCTTCATCCGCAAGATCCGCGAGCACGGCGTCACCGTCATCCTCATCGAGCACCACATGGACGTCGTGATGAGCATGTGCGACCGCGTCTCGGTGCTCGACTTCGGCCAGAAGATCGCGGAGGGCACGCCGGCGCAGGTGCAGGCCGACCCGAAGGTCATCGAAGCCTACCTGGGCGGCGACGTGGCGGAGGCACAGCCCGCATGAGCGACGCCATGCTGTCGATCGCCAACCTCGTCGCGGGCTACGGCAAGGTGCAGGTGCTGCACGGGATCTCGATCGACGTGCCCAAGGGCAAGGTCGTGACGCTCATCGGCTCGAACGGTGCCGGCAAGACCACGACGATGCGAGCCGTCTCCGGAATGCTTGCGCCGAGCGGCGGCCAGATCACGCTCAACGGCAAGCGGATCGACGGCCTCGAGTCGTACACCATCGCCAAGCTCGGCCTCGCCCACTCGCCCGAGGGCCGGCGCGTGTTCGCGACGATGTCGGTGGAAGACAACCTTCGCCTCGGCGCCTTTGCGCGTCTTACAGGCAGCCGCCCGCGCGGCAACGTCGCCGCCGATCTCGAGCGGGCGATGGACCTGTTCCCGCGGCTCAAGGAACGCCGTCTGCAGCTCGCCGGCACGCTCTCCGGCGGCGAGCAACAGATGCTGGCGATGGCCCGCGCGACGATGCTCAATCCCGACGTGGTCCTCCTCGACGAGCCGTCGATGGGGCTGGCGCCGATCCTCGTCAACGAGGTCTTTCGCATCGTCGCCCGGCTGAAGGCCGAAGGCGTGACGATGCTCCTGGTCGAGCAGTTCGCGGCCGCGGCCCTGGCGGTCGCCGACTACGGCTACGTGCTCGAGAATGGCCGCATCTCCGTACATGGCCCGGCCGAGCAGCTGCGCGACGATCCGGCCGTGCGCGCGGCCTACCTGGGCGGCTCGCACTGAGTCTGCGGGCGGGTTCTGCGGCGCAGTCGGCGGTGGGCCGCAGCCCCGGCAGCCCTCGCCGTTCGCCGACGGCAGCGTGACAGAATCCGTCGCCTTCCGCTGCCCGCCACCGCCTTGAACCTCGTCTTCCCGCACACCTTCGTGCCGTGGTTTCGCACCGTGGCGCCGCACATCCATGCCTACCACGGCAAGACCTTCGTCGTCGCCATCGCCGGCGAGCTGATCGCGGCGGGCAAGCTCGCTTCGTTCGCGCAGGACCTGGCCATCCTGCAGGCGATGGGCATCAGGATCGTGCTCGTGCACGGCTTTCGGCCGCAGGTGACGGAGCAGCTGCGCTCGAAGGGCCACGAGTCGCGGCACAGCCACGGCATGCGCATCACCGACCCGGTGGCGCTCGACAGCGCCCAGGAAGCCGCCGGCCAGCTCCGCTTCGAGATCGAGGCCGCGTTCTCGCAGGGGCTGCCGAACACGCCGATGGCCAATGCCATCGTGCGGGTGGTCTCCGGCAACTTCCTGACCGCACAACCGGTGGGCGTCGTCGACGGAATCGACTTCATGCACAGCGGCGTCGTTCGCAAGGTCGATGCGGTCGCCATCCGGCGCGCCATCGACATCGGCGCCATGCTGCTGCTCTCGCCGTTCGGCTTCTCGCCCACGGGCGAGGCTTTCAACCTGACGATGGAAGACGTGGCCACGAGCACGGCCATCGCCCTGCAGGCCGACAAGCTCCTGTTCGTGACCGAGGTGGCGGGCATCCACGAAGACGCCGCCGACCCGGAGTCGCCGATCGACACCGAGCTCGCCCTCGCCGATGCCGAGCGCCTGCTCGCTGCGCTGCCGCGCCCGCAGGTGCCGACCGACACCGCGTTCTATCTTCAGTACTGCGTGCGCGCCTGCCGCGGCGGCGTCGAGCGATCGCACATCCTGCCCTTCGCCATCGACGGCTCGCTCCTCATGGAGGTGTTCACGCACGACGGCATCGGCACGATGGTGGTCGACGAGAAGCTGGAGAGCCTGCGCCAGGCGACGCCCGACGACATCGGCGGCGTGCTGCACCTGATCGAGCCGTTCGAGCGCGACGGCACGCTCGTCAAGCGCAGCCGCACCGAGATCGAGCGCGACATCGACAACTACACCGTCATCGAGCACGACGGCGTGATATTCGGTTGCGCCGCCCTGTATCCGTATCCCGAAGCGCGCACGGCAGAAATGGCGGCCTTGACCGTCTCGCCCCAGGTCCAGAGCCAGGGCGACGGCGAACGGATATTGAAGCGCGTCGAGCAACGCGCCCGTGCCCTGGGCCTCGACAGCATTTTCGTGCTCACCACGCGAACGATGCACTGGTTCATGAAGCGCGGTTTCGCCCAGGTCGACCCCGACTGGCTGCCGGAGGCGCGCAAGAAGAAATACAACTGGGACCGCCGCTCGCAGGTATTCGTGAAGAAACTGGCCTGAGCGGTTCGTCCAAAACCCAATACGGAGATCGAGCGATGCCGAGGACTGTGCAATGCGTCTACCTCAAGCGGGAGGCAGAAGGCATGGATTACGCCCCGTATCCCGGGGAATTGGGCAAGCGAATCTACGCCTCCGTCAGCAAGGAAGGCTGGGCCGCGTGGATGAAGCACCAGACCATGCTGGTCAATGAAAACCGGCTGAATCTCGCCGACCAGCGTGCGCGGCAGTATCTTGCCCGACAAATGGAGAACTTTTTCTTCGGCACGGGCGCGGAAGCGCCGGCAGGGTATGTGCCGCCCACCGCATGAGCGATAGAATCTCCGCACTTTTGAAACTCGTGTAAGGGATTACCGTGGCGACGTTGCAGGAATTGATTGCTCAGAAGGATGCGCTCGACAAGCAGATAGAGCAAACCCGGACCCGGGACCGCGACCAGGCGGTCGAAAAGGTCAGGGCGCTGATGTCTGAACACGGCCTGACGGTCGCCGATCTCGGCAGCCGTCCGGCGGTGAGGCCGGCCCGCAAGACGACGGCGGGCTCTGGCGTCAAGGTGGCGGCCAAGTACCGCAACGCCTCCACCGGCGAGACCTGGAGCGGTCGGGGCCTGCAGCCGCGCTGGCTGAAGGCGGCGATCGCGAGCGGCCGCAAGATCGACGAGTTCTCCGTCTAGGGTCGTACCCCGCGCCGGCTCGACCGGCTACCCGGGCCCGCCGGCTCGTGTCTAATGATTCGGGTGATCCCGCCCGAATTCGTCCACGATCTCCTTACCCGCGTCGACATCGTCGAGATCGTCGGCCGATCCGTCGAGCTCAAGCGCGCCGGCACCACGTGGAAGGGCCTGTGCCCCTTCCACGGCGAGAAGTCGCCCAGCTTCACGGTCAGCCCGACGCGGCAGACCTATCACTGCTTCGGCTGCGGCGTGCACGGCAACGCCGTCGGCTTTCTCATCGAGCAGCACGGCCTCGGCTTCGTCGAGGCCGTGCGTGACCTGGCCCAGCAGGCCGGGATGAGCGTGCCGGAGGAGCAGTCGTCGCCGGCGGAACGCGATCACGCTGTCGCGCAGAAGAAGCGGCAGGCGACGCTCAGCGACGTGCTGCTGAATGCGGCCGAGGGCTACAAGCGCCAGTTACGCGGCAGCGACCGCGCGGTGGCCTATCTCAAGGGCCGTGGTTTGAGCGGCGAGGTCGCCGCCCGCTTCGGCCTCGGCTATGCCGCCGAAGGCTGGCGTGGGCTCGCCAGCGTCTTTGCGGAGTACGACGATCCGTTGTTGGAGGAGAGCGGCCTGGTGATCGCTCAGCCAGCGAGCGACGGGGACGGCGACGTGCCCGATCCGGCGCAGGCCAGGCGCTACGACCGCTTTCGCGACCGCATCATGTTTCCCATTCGCTCGGTCCAGGGCGCGGTGATCGGTTTCGGCGGCCGCGTGCTCGATCGCGGCGAGCCGAAGTACCTGAACTCGCCGGAGACGCCGGTCTTCAGCAAGGGGCGCGAGCTCTACGGCCTGTTCGAGGCCCGCACCGCCATCCGCCAGCGCGGCTACGCGCTCGTCGTCGAGGGCTACATGGACGTCGTCGCCCTTGCGCAGGCGGGCTTCGAGAACGCTGTCGCCACGCTCGGCACGGCCTGCACTGCGGAGCACGTGCAGAAGCTCTCGCGATTCACCGAAGACGTCGTCTTCTCCTTCGACGGCGATGCGGCCGGCCGTCGAGCAGCCGGCCGGGCACTCGAGGCCAGCCTGCCGCACGCCGGCGACACGCGCGGCTTCCGCTTCCTCTTCTTGCCGGCCGAGCACGACCCGGACAGCTTCGTGCGCGAATCCGGCGCGGCTGCTTTCGAGCGTGCGGTGGCCGCCGCCGTGCCGTTGTCGAGGCAGATCCTGGCTCAGGCCGGCGCCGACCTCGACCTTGCGACGGCCGAAGGCCGGGCGCGCTTGCTGGCCAATGCCCGCCCTCTCTGGAACGCCTTGCCCGAGGGCATGCTGCGCCGGCAGCTGCTCGGCGAGATCGCGTCGCAAGCGGCGTTGGCCATCGACGAGCTCGCGGGCGCCTGGCACGCCGGACCGGCGGTGCGCGGCCGCACGACGGCGTCGGTCGCGCGCTCGCCCATCACGCGACGGCCGGGCCGGCAGGCGATGCGCCAACCCGCCGACCGTCTGGCCTGGATGCTGCTGCTCGAGAGCCGCTGGTGGGACACGCTCGACGCCGCCGACCACGAGCTGCTCTGCGCCCTGCCGGGCTGGCATGGGGAGCTGTTCCGCTTTCTCGACCGCGAGTCGGTCGAGCGCGGCGCCGTGCCCTGGGCCGCGCTGCGCGAACGCATCGGCAGCGAAGGCTGGGCCGCCACGGCCCTGGCTCTCGTCGATGCGGAGGATCCGGCCATTGAACCGGTGGTCGACGAATTGCACCTGTCCATGGCGCAACTGCGACGCGCGCCGCTTCGAAACGAGGCCATGCGGGTTCTCGGCCAGCGCTGACGCCCGGTACGCCGGTATAATCCCCGGTTTACCGAAACGCGGCATGCGTGACGGCAGCACCTCCGGGCCCCGGCCACCCTTCGAAAAAGGGTCAATGCAAAAGGCCACCTTCTCCCGCAAGGGCTGCAGCATCGGCCGGTCGATCCGACGAGACGGCCTGCCAGTCACCCCGCACCGACCCGACCGGCGTTCGACTTCAGAGTTGGGCGCCCGGGCCGTTTCGCTCGTGCTCGCGGAGTCGCCCGACCTTGAAGTTCGCGCTTTGGCGCGCAACTCGATGAAGGCGGCTTCGCGGACGCGAGGCCACCCACGCAGAGGAATCGCATGACCGTCAAGAAGCCCACTCCGCCCCAAGCCGCCAGCCCTGCCGCCAAGGCGGCGAAACCCGTCGTCGCTGCGGTCGCCGAGTCGAAGAAGAAGGCGGCCGCGCCCGCCAAGGGCGCGGAGCTCGTCGCCAAGGGCAAGGGGCCGGCCGCCAAGAAAGGCAAGGGGGACGACAAGGCAAGCAAGCCCGAGGTCTCCGACGTCGACCTGTCGGAAGTGGAGTCGGAGCTCGAGGGCGAACCGGCGGCGGTCGCGGAGGCCGAGACGGCCAAGGTCAAGCCGCTGCGCATGAAGGTCAGCCGCGCCAAGGAACGCGCGCTGATGCGCGAGTTCGGGCTCGACGAGACCCAGCTCACCGAGGAAGAAGTCGCCAAGCGCCGCCAGGAGCTGAAGACGCTCATCAAGATGGGCAAGACGCGTGGCTTCCTCACGCACCAGGAGATCAACGACCACCTGCCCGAGAAGCTCGTCGACCACGAGATCCTCGAGGCGATCGTCTCCATGCTCAACGACATGGGCATCGCCGTCTACGAGCAGGCGCCCGACGCGGCCACGCTGCTGATCGCCGGCGGCGGCGCGACCACGGCCACTGAGGAAGAGGCCGAGGAAGCCGCCGAGGCGGCGCTGTCGACCGTCGACTCCGAGTTCGGCCGCACCACCGACCCGGTGCGCATGTACATGCGCGAGATGGGCA
>CAXSEJ010000071.1:0-10820 GCA_964236395.1 uncultured Rhizobacter sp. | reverse complement strand
CTGGTCGACCATGCCGAGCGGCGAGCCGCGGTAGCCGCTGATGAAGCCCTGCGTCGCCAGCCCGGCCGCCGCGTCGCGCCCGTGCTGCATGAGCGGCAGGCGGATCAGCGCCTGGGTGCCGGTCAGGAACACGGCGCCCGAAGCGGCGGAGAGGTTGTCGGCGAGGGCGTAGCCGGGTCGGGCGAGCGAGGTCGTCATGGCGTCAATCTACGTCGATACGACGAGAAAGTCGTTCTTAGTTTGCGGCCCCGGCGTCGATTCGTAGAATTTCATTCTCCGAACCAGGGGCGCGCCATGGCGATCACTCTCGATGCGAAAGACCGGGCCTTGCTCGCCGAACTGCAGCGCGATTCGCGCCAGACGGTGCAGCAACTCGCTGCCGCCGTGGGCCTCAGCGCCACGCCGTGCTGGAAGCGGGTGAAGGCGATGGAGAGCGCCGGCGTCATTCGCGGTTACGGCGCGCACATCGACCGGGAGAGCGTCGGCCTGGCGCTCTGCGTGCTGGCCGAAGTCAACCTCACGCAGCACAACGAGCGCACGGTGCGCGAATTCGAGCGCGCGGTCGCCGGCTGTGCGCAGATCGTGAGTTGCTACAGCACGACCGGCGGCGCCGACTACAGCATCAAGATCCTGGTCCCCGACATCAAGAGCTACGAGTCGTTCCTGCACGACACGGCGTTTCGCCTGCCGGGCGTCACCCACATCCGATCGAGCGTGGTGCTGAAGGAGGTGAAGGCGGAGGGCGGGGTGCCGATCGAGGGCATTTTGCGACCGTTGCTCTCGTAACTGGTGAGCTGGCCCTCGGGATGACCGGACACGGTCCATCGCTTATCTTTGACGATGGGTAGTAGGGCCGTGAATACGGCTACGAATACAGAGACGATCGAGATGATTACGAGGGCCAGCACCGCAGGCTGGTAGGTGGGCGAGAAGTGAGCGCTTGTAAGACGCAAGCTTGGACGCTAGGCGCGAGATGACAGCGTCTGCCGGCGAGGCGGCGGTCCCGGCCTGCGAGGTCCCAGCGGAAACAACGACAATGTCCCCATGACGGTCAATGCACGGTTAAAGAGCTTTGTTGTAAGAGCGTTGCCACCAGGTGTCCTGCGCATTCTTCGACATGTCGTCCAACGCAAAACAAACGTCGCCGAAGTCTTTTCGACAATCTACCGAGAGGGCGCGTGGGGCACGGGCTCCTCAGCCTTTTACTCAGGAACGGGCAGCCACGATCCCGCGTTGGTCGCACCTTATGTCGACGCCGTCCGTCGGCACCTGCTGACCTGTCCGGGCCTGCGCCTGGTTGACATCGGTTGTGGTGATTTCAACGTTGGCAGGCAGCTTGTCGACAGCACTGGTTCTTACTTGGCATGCGACGTCGTTCCAGAGCTTATCGAACGAAATCGGCAGGAGTTCAGGATGCCGAACCTCCGCTTTGAAGTCGTCAATGCGATCACGGACCGGCTTCCTACCGGAGACATCGTGTGTCTGCGACAGGTCCTTCAACACTTGAACAATGCGCAAGTTTCCGGGATCACGAGAAAGCTGAGGCAGTACCAGCAGTGGATAGTGACAGAGGCGTTGCCCGGCAGTTCGCGGTTTGCTCCAAACGTCGATAAGCCGACTGACGAGCGCACGCGCCTCGGGCTCAACTCGGGCGTCGTGCTGACTGCACCACCGTTCAATGTGAGGCCCTTAAGTGAGAAAGTAATCTGCGAAGTGCCGGAGTACGGCGGCGTCGTACGAACGGTTTTGTACCAGTTCTGACGGCGGGACCGAAAGTTGCTGTCAAGCGCGCATGAAGTCTCATTCCGCCAAATCCCACGAGTTTCGTCTGTCCTCGCACTTTCGAAACAGTGCCCCAGTGCTGATGTACATCCTGTACACAGGAAACCTTTATGGAAGTGAGCGCATGGCCCTCGCGACGATGTCCGGCTTGGGCGAATATTCAAGGCGCATCGTCTTAGCTAATCGTCCGGACGCCGCCGAAAACGGCTCAGTCCTCGATGCCGCTCGAGACGCCGGCTTCGAGGCCGTCGAATTTCAGGGACGCAAGGCGCTCGCCAAGATCCTTCTGCCTTATTTCATACACAACCGTCGTATAGACATCATTGGCACCGGCGTTGGAGGCGCGTTCGTTTGTCACGTGCTGGCGCTACTGACATTCGTGCGGCTGCGTCAGGTTGTGGTGGCGCATGGCGGCGTGGAAGACTCGATCGTTTACGGTACGAAACATCGTTTGGGGCGAATTGGAGTGAGAACAATTGCGGTTTCTCACTTCGTCCGAAACGAGTTGGTGCGCTGGGGTGTACGCCCGAACGCGGTAAGCGTGGTCGAGAACTTTCTTTCTGAGGAGCAGCAACGTGAGTGCCGGGAGCGTCCCCCATACGACGTCGTGCTTCCTCACGCGAGGCCACTAGACGCGACACGAGTCAAGGTGTTGGTCTTGTCTCGTGCACATCCCATCAAGCGGCTCGACTTGATCGTCGAAGCGGTCGAGCGCTTTGGTCTCGAAAACTTCGATTTCGATATTTATGGCGCTGGCGAGGCCCTCGAAACGTTGAAATCCCGCTCTTCTCCCTTCTCCAATATCCGCTTTCACGGCTTTGCAACGAACGCCAAGAAGCACTTGGCTGAGGCAGATCTTTTGCTTCACACTTGCCCTGTGGAGCCATTCGGCCTGATCGTTCTGGAAGCGTCTGTTTCGAAGGTCGTAACGGTGGTTCCGCACTCAGGCGGCGCGGGCAGTCTTGTCGATGACGGTCACACCGGCCTTCGCTTTCACGCCGATCGCGCCGACGATCTCGAGCGCGTTTTGCAAGTAGCTCGTTCGATGCCGGGAAGAAAGCTGCAGCAGTTGGTAGATCAAAGCAAGTTAGCCATGGAACGCCGTTGCACGCCAGAGGTCGGGTGTCGTCGCTACCGTGAGGCGCTGGACACTCCGGTTCGAGCCTTCTGGTAGCGATGCGCATTCTCGTTTTCAACGAAGCGCCCGCTGGCCTGCTTGGCGGAATCATGACTGAAACCCGGATGCTGATCTCCGGCCTGCAGGCACGAGGCCATACGGTGGCATTTGCAAGCGACGGACCGCTGGACGGTCTTGAATGCCTGTACTTTCCTGTAAAGCTGCCGCGGACCGCTTGCTCGCTTGAGCAAATGCATGCAGCTCTCGCAAGCTTCAAGCCCGACCTTGTGCACGTGCTGTTCGCCTTCGTCGGCGGCGTCCTGTTCTATTCGAAAGTCTTGCGTGCACTCCCATGGGTCCTCACGTGCCACTCTGTTCCACCTCACGAATGGTCAGCAGGTATGTTTCACCGGCCGGACTGGCTGCACTACCTTGTTCGAGCATGGCGCATCCGCATGCCGACGCTCGGCGGCTTGCTTGTTTACGGCCGTCGGATTCCGCCGCGAATCATCGTGCACAGCGAAACAATCGCCCGACACGTTCAACTCCGCTTGTTTCCCCGCGGGCGAATCTCCATCGTGCCCTTCGGCTATCAACAAGCACCGCCCGGTCAGCTATGGCGTGACGATTTCACGGTGGCACCGGTGCCGCAGTTGCTGACAGTCGCGGGAATCACGCATACAAAAGGGCACCACGATGTGCTAGCTGCGTTGCCAGAAGTGCGTCGCAGTCATCCATCTGTTAAGTACACGATTCTTGGCGAGCTTCGGGACCCCAGCTATTTCGCTTTCTTGCAGAAGCGCATCGCCGAGCTGGATCTCGCGGGTAATGTCGAGTTCGTGATAGCGGCATCAAAAGAGCAGATGGAAAGTGCGTTCAAGAAAACCGACCTTTTCGTGCAGCCTTCTCACGAAGAAGGCTTCTGTCTTTCATACATGGAGGCGGCTTCCCGGGTGCCTCGTCTCGTGGCGACGAAAACGGGGGCGTTGGCGGAGATGAGTGAGGGCGATCCTGGTGCTCGCGTCGTCCCGGTAGGCCATCCGAGGGCGTTGGCAAAGGCGATGGTCAAGTCACTTGCGGACGCTTTGCCTATTGGTCATATGCGCCTCCGCGACGAACGTCTCGCCCGGCGCTTCAGCTGGTCGTCGTATCTTGATTTACATGAGTCCATTTATTCCGAGCAAATCGCGAAGGGTGCGGTGGCAGGAGGCCGAGGGGCCGCTCGGGACTAATGTCCTCCGACAAATAACAGGCGAAGGCCAAGGCGCCGATCCTGCAACCGAGAACGGCACGGCGTGATCGTCGAAACGGGCAGGGGCCTTTCGTTCATCCGGATGCGGGACGACGGGCATCGAAGTCCGGAAAGGCCTCGGCCATCGCCTCATAAGCGGCACGCTGCGCTTGGCTTTGCGCTGCCGGCATGGCGATCACCAGCACCGCGTACAGATCTCCCGGCTTCTTGCCCGGCAGACCCCGGCCCTTCAGGCGCAGACGGCGACCGGCGACCGAGCCCTTCGGTACGGTCAGGCTGACGGTGCCCTCCGGCGTCGGTGCGTCCACGGTGGCACCGAGCGCCGCTTCCCAGGGCGCCAGCGGCAGGTCGACGGAGACGTCGCCGCCGTCGAGGCGAAAGCGCGGATGCGGCGCGATCTCGACCTCGAGGAACAGGTCGCCGGCCGGCGCGCCGCCGCGACCCGGCGCACCCTGGCCGGCGAGTCGCAGCTGCTGGCCGGGGCGAATGCCCTTCGGGATGTGCACGTCGAGCGTCCGCTCGGTCATCGTGACGCGGCCATCGGCACCTTCGACCGGCACACGCAGCGACAAGGGCCGGTCGGCGCCTTGGTACGCGTCTTCGAGATCGATCACGACCCTGGCGTGGTGGTCCTCGCCGGCGACGGGCATGCGCGCACGGGCCCCGCCGGTGCGGTTGCGGCCGCCGAACAACGACTCGAAGAAGTCGCTCGTGTCGAAGCCCTGGCCCTGGGCGCCGCCGGTGCCGAACTCGAAGCCGCCCGGCCGGTTCGGCGGCGGCGAGAAGTCCTGCCCCGCGCGCCAGTGGCTGCCCATCTGGTCGTAGGCGGCGCGCTTCTCGGCGTCTTTGAGCACCTCGTTGGCTTCGTTGATGTCCTTGAAGCGCGCTTCGGCATCGGCCTGCTTACTGACATCGGGGTGGTACTTGCGCGCCAGCTTGCGATAGGCCTGCTTGATGTCGTCCTGCGTCGCGGTGCGCGGCACGCCGAGCGTCTCGTAGTAGTCCTTGTATTTCATGCTGCGAGACGCCCGCGCATCGCGTCGATCACGGTGCGGTAATCGGGCTGGCCGAAGATCGCGCTGCCGGCGACGAAGACATCGCAGCCGGCGTCGGCAGCGGCTCGGATGTTCTCGGTCTTGATGCCGCCATCGACCTCGAGGCGGATGTCGCGCCCGCTCGCCTCGATGCGCCGGCGCACCTGCTCGATCTTCCTCAGTGCCGAGGGGATGAAGCTCTGCCCGCCGAAGCCGGGATTGACGCTCATGATCAGCACCAGGTCGATCTTGTCGATCACCCAGTCGAGCATGTCGAGCGGCGCGGCCGGGTTGAACACCAGGCCGGCCTTGCAGCCGGCGGCCCGGATCAGCTGCAGCGTGCGGTCGACGTGCGTGCTCGCGTCGGGGTGAAAGCTGATCAGGTCGGCGCCGGCGGCCGCGAACGCCTGGGCCAGCGCGTCGACCGGCTCGACCATCAGGTGGACGTCGATCGGCACCGCCGTGCCGTCCGCCCGCCCGACATGCGGTTTGAGGGCGGCGCAGACCATCGGCCCGATGCTCAGGCTGGGGACGTAGTGGTTGTCCATCACGTCGAAGTGAATCCAGTCGGCCCCGGCGGCGATGACCTCGCGAACCTCCTCGCCGAGCCGGGCGAAGTCGGCGGAAAGGATGCTCGGAGCGATGAGGTGCGAAGGCATGCGTCGGGGCGATTCTAGGCAGCCGCTTCTAGAATCGCGCATGGCCCATCCCGAGTTCACGACGAGCGTCGCCGTCCGTCACCTGCCCGAACAGTCCGACGCCGACTCTGGCCAGTACGCCTTCGCGTACACGCTCACGATCCGCAACAGCGGCGACGTGACGGCGCAGCTGATCGCGCGCCACTGGGTCATTTCCGACGCCGCCGGCCACGTCGACGAAGTGCGCGGTCTGGCCGTCGTCGGCCATCAGCCGCTGCTCAAACCCGGCGAGAGCTTCGAGTACACCAGCTGGGCCCGCATCGCCACGCCGCACGGCACCATGCGCGGCACGTTCTTCTGCATGACCGACGATGCCAGGCCCTTCGACGCGCCGGTCGGCGAGTTCGGCCTCACGCTCGCTTCCGCGCTTCACTGAGCCAGCCGGCGACCGGTCCCGGCGCTGGACCCGGACCGCGTGCTATCTCGGGCCGTCGTCGGCGCCCGGTCGCTCGTCGCGCTCGCCGCCGCGGCGGCCCGCGAACATCGTCCACCAGACGATGAGCAGGAGCAGCAGGAGAGCGGCGAGCGCCTCCAGGAGAATGACCCACATGCCGAGCGCTTTCCGATGCGCCCACCGCGTGGCCGCTGCCGCGATTCTAGGAACGCTGGTCGCCTGCTCGACCGCACCGCTGCCGGCACCCGGCGAGCGCGCGGCGACGCGCCCTGCTTCGCCCACTGCGCCCGACGACGGCCGCGGTGCAGCCGCCGTGCCGACGATCGAACGGGCGCGTTCGCGCTGGGTCGGCGTCGAGTGGAACGACCTGCCCGGCTGGAACGCCGACCGCGTCGCCGAGTTCTGGCCCGCGTTCCTGCGCAGCTGCGACCGGCCGGCCGCCGGCTGGGCGAGCGCCTGCGCCGGCGCCAGGACGGCGTTCGCCAGCGGCGCGCCCGCCGAGGCGCTGCTGCGCATCTGGATCGAAGAGCGGCTGCGGCCGTTCCGCGTCGAGTCGGCCGCGGGCGATGCGCTCGGCCTGGCGACCGGCTACTTCGAGCCCCTGGTCGAGGCGTCGCGCACGCGCCGCGCCGGATTCACCGTCGCCCTGTACGGCGCGCCCGCGGACCTGGCGACCCGTCGGCCGTACTGGACGCGCCAGCAGATCGAGTCGGCCGGCGACGCATCGCGCAGCCTGCGCGGCGGCGAAATCGCTTTCCTGCGCGACCGGCTCGATGCCCTCGTGCTACAGATCCAGGGCTCGGGCCGGCTCGTCTTCCTCTCGGCCGACGGTGCACCGGCCGAGCGGGTGCGCGTCGCCTTCGCCGGCTCCAACGAGCAGCCGTATCGCTCGGTCGGCCGCTGGCTCATCGAGCAGGGCGAGCTGCGCCCGGGCGACGCGTCATGGCCGGCGATTCGGGCCTGGGCGCGGCAGAACCCGCGGCGGCTCGACGAGATGCTCTGGAGCAACCCGCGCTATGTCTTCTTCCGCGAGGAGCCGCTGCCCGACCCGGGCGTCGGCCCGCGCGGCGCGCAGGGTGTGGCGCTCACGCCCGGCCGTTCGATCGCCGTCGACCCGCTGAGCGTGCCCTACGGCACCCCCGTCTGGCTCGACACCACCGCGCCGCTCTCGAGCACGGCGCTGCGCCGTCTGGTGGTCGCCCAGGACACGGGCGGCGCCATCACCGGTGCGGTCCGGGCCGACTACTTCTGGGGCTGGGGCGGGGACGCCGAGGCGCAGGCCGGGCGCATGAAGCAGCCCTTGCGAATGTGGGTGCTGTGGCCGCGCTGACAATCGAAGGATTCACCCCCATCTGGCGACCTGCCCTGCCATGAACCGGAGCACGCTCATGACCCGCCGCCCCTTCCTCGCCGTCCTGTCGGCCTTCGGCCTCGCGCCGAGGATCGCCACCGCCCAGCCGCTGCCCCCGCAGGTCGAGCCCCTCAAGCTCACCGATGCGGAGTGGAAAAAGCGCCTCTCGCCGGCGCAGTACCACGTGCTGCGCCAGGACGGCACCGAGTACCCGGGTTCGAGTCCGCTCAACGGCGAGAAGCGCAAGGGCGTATTTCAGTGCGTCGGTTGCGAGCTGCCGCTTTTCGGCTCCGACACCAAGTTCGAGAGCGGCACCGGCTGGCCGAGCTTTTACGCCTGCCTGCCCGGCGCGCTCACCATGAAGACCGACTACAAGATGATCATGCCGCGCACCGAGTACCGCTGCGCCCGCTGCGACGGCCACCAGGGCCACGTGTTCGACGACGGCCCGCAGCCGACCGGCAAGCGCTTTTGCAACAACGGCGTGGTTCTGAAGTTCGTCCCGGCCGTGGCCTGACCGCACGGCCGTCGAGGCGCGCCCGCTCGCGGCGTGGTCGGTGCGGCCGGCGGGTCGCGCTCAGTAGGTCTTGTACGGCAGGAACTTGCCCGACATCGTGATCGACACGCGGTCGCCCTTCTCGTGCGCCTCGCGCTTCATGTCCATGTGGAAGTCGATCGCGCTCATGATGCCGTCGCCGAACTCCTCGTGGATCAGCTCCTTCCAGGTCGTGCCGTACACGCTCACGAGCTCGTAGAAGCGGTAGACGAGCGGGTCGGTTGGGACCGCCGTCGGCAGCGAGCCCTTGTAGGGCACGACCTGCAGCCAGGTGCGCTCGTTCTCGTCGAGGTCGAAGATCTCGGCCACGGTGCCGGCCTGCTCCGCGGTGAGCGTCATCTGGCCGAGGCAGGCCGCGGTGACCCACTCCTTGCTCATGCCCACCTTGCGGGCGACCTCCGACCACTTGAGACCCTTGGCGACCTTGGCGAGGATGATCTTTTCGGTGACGGCGAGACGGCTCATGGCGGGCGCTCCTTGCGCTGGTGAGGGAAAGGCGGAATCAGGGCCGCGGCCAGCGCAACCTGCGCTCGGCCTCGGCGATGGCGATGTCGTTGATGCTGGCTTCGCGCCGGCGCATGAGGCCGTGCGCATCGAACTCCCACTGCTCGTTGCCGTGGCAGCGCCACCAGGTGCCGGCGGCGTCATGGCATTCGTACTCGAAGCGCACCGAGCTGCGGTCGGCGGTGAAGCTCCAGAGCTCCTTCTTCAGCCGGTAGTCGAGCTCGCGCTGCCACTTGCGGGTGAGGAACTCGACGATGGCCGGGCGGCCCGAGAAGAAGTCGGCGCGGTTGCGCCAGACCGAGTCTTCGGTGTAGGCCGCGGCGCAGCGCACCGGGTCGCGGCTGTTCCAGGCGTCTTCGGCCTTTTGCACCTTCTCGGTGGCGGTCGCCAAGGTGAAAGGCGGCAGCGGCGGCCGGCTCTCGCTCATCGCTCGGCCGCCCGCGCCATCAGGCGCACGACGACCAGCGCTCGTCGACGAGCAGTGAGCCGAGTTCGTCATGGATGTCGCGGGCGATCCGGCTGCGCTCGTCCTCGCGCACCGTCTCGAGGAAGGCCGACAGCTCGCGCAGGCGCCCCAGCGCGCTGGAAAGCTCGGCGGTGCGTTCCTCGACGCGCCGTTCGAGGTCGGCACGCGCCCGCTGGAGCAGCTCTTCGCCGAGCCGTCGCTCTCCGCACCGGCGCGGTTGATGAAGGTGCAGCGGCCGGCGTTGTCGACGCCGAAGATGCCTTCGCCGGTCGACTCGAGCAGCAGCGACAGGCGCGCCCCGTGGGGTCGGCGGCATGCGGGGCGAAGGTCGGCTCGTCGGCGGGTGCGTCGGACACGCGCCTGCGATTCGCAAGTTCCGCGCCATTGGCCGCCGGGCGGGCCGCGACGAGCAACCCGCGCCGGCCGGTGCCGGCCGATCCTTCCTACACTCCGGTCCTGGCAGCGCAGGGTCACGAGCCGTGCGACTGTCCTCGTCCACGCTTCCCACCGGAGTGACACCACGATGAACGCCCCCCTTCCCGACGACATCCGCAAGGCGCTCGAGAGCGTCACGCTCGACGACAAGTACGCGCTCGAATCGGGGCGTGCCTTCATGAGCGGCGTGCAGGCGCTGGTGCGCCTGCCGATGCTGCAGAAGAAGCGCGACGCCATGTTCGGCCTGAACACGGGCGGCTTCGTGAGCGGCTACCGCGGCTCGCCGCTCGGCGGCTACGACCAGGCCCTGTGGGCGGCGAAGAAGCACCTGATGGCACAGAACATCGTGTTCCAGCCCGGCGTCAACGAGGAGCTCGCCGCCACCGCGGTGTGGGGCTCGCAGCAGCTCGACCTCTACCCGCAAAGCAGCAAGGTCGACGGCGTGTTCGGCATCTGGTACGGCAAGGGCCCGGGCGTCGACCGCTGCTCCGACGTGTTCAAGCACGCCAACATGGCCGGCACCTCGAAGCACGGCGGCGTGGTCGCCATCGCCGGCGACGACCACATCGCCAAGAGCTCGACCGCGGCGCACCAGAGCGACCACATCTTCAAGGCCTGCGGCCTGCCCGTCTTCTTTCCGTCGAGCGTGCAGGACATCCTCGACATGGGCCTGCACGCCTTCGCCATGAGCCGCTTCGCCGGCGTGTGGTCGGGCATGAAGACGATCCAGGAGATCGTCGAGTCGTCGGCCAGCGTGCACGTCGACCCGGACCGCGTCGACATCGTCCTGCCGGAAGACTTCCACATGCCCGCGGGCGGCCTGCACATCCGCTGGCCCGACGCGCCGCTCGAGCAGGAAGCGCGGCTGATGGACTACAAGTGGTACGCCGCGCTCGCCTACGTGCGCGCCAACCGGCTGAACCACAACGTGATCGAAAGTGGCGCCGACCGCTTCGGGATCATCGCCTCCGGCAAGGCCTACAACGACACCCGGCAGGCCTTGCACGACCTCGGCCTCGACGACGCCGAATGCCGCCGGCTCGGCATCCGCTTGCACAAGGTCAACGTCGTCTGGCCGCTCGAGGCGACGATCACGCGCGAGTTCGCCGAGGGCCTGCAGGAGATCCTCGTCGTCGAGGAGAAGCGCCAGGTCATCGAGTACCAGCTGAAGGAAGAGCTCTACGGCTGGCGCCCCGACGTGCGGCCGAACGTGCTCGGCAAGTTCGACGAG